>NZ_JAXDSS010000082.1:0-19883 GCF_034090345.1 Peptoniphilus sp.
AATTGAAGAAAAAATCAATATTCAAATAGACACTAAAGAAATTGACGAAGTTATTAATAAGCACTTAGCGAAGATTAGGCAATTAACAGGTACAAAAGCATCACTAATTAATCAAATAGACTCTTTAAATTTTGAAGATAAACATTATGATAGAAAATATACTGATTTAAATCTCAGACTTGATGCACTATATGACCAGTTAGAATATGCAGAAATGCAGTTAAATGATAGCAGAAAAAGGAAAGAAGCAATCCTGGAAGAAAAAATAACCTCTGATAATATTTATAAAATTCTTGTTAATTTTAATAGCCTTTATACAGTCCTTTCAGATATCGACAAAAAGAGATTACTTAATGAATTTATAGAAGAAATTCAAATCTATGATGAAAAAACAGAAAAAAGCACTTGGATAAAATCAGTTGTTTTCAAGCTTCCGCTCATAGATTATGACATTGACTTTAGTTTGGATAATAAAGACAATGTCGAGACGGTAGTATTGATGTCAAGAAAATAAAAAAATTAAACACAAAAATTTGAAATTAGATCTTTTTTATACAATTGGAAGGAGATATAAAATACTTAAAGAAATATGTTTAAATGGTGGATTATTTCCGACTGAAGAAATAAAAGTACCAATCACATTAGAACAATATGTAAAGGAGATACAGTTTTTTATCAATAAAGGAATTTTAAATTTTCATATTCACTTTAGGGATTCTTATGGTAATGAATCGTTAGATGAAAATATAATCTCTCCTCAATTTAGATTTTTAAAGGGTAAATTCCTATGATAAATATTGGAATTGGGTCTCCATTACAAAATGGAATTAATTCAAAATCAAGAGAAGAGCTGATTTCAAACTGGTCAAATTTCAAACCTGATTTTATTTCTGTAAATCTTTCTGAAGAAGGTAGTATTAATTTAATTAATATACTTAAAGAGAAAGATATAAAAATTTAGTATGGAAATTTTTCACTAGAAGATGCAGAGATTTTTACAAATAATAAATTATATATCAACTGCTATAGAGTGTTACTAGAAATCATAGACGATAATAATAATCCTAAAACGAGTGTGGATGCCATAAAGGAAGCTAACGATTCAATAAACTACTTTCAAAAATTATGCTCTGACATAGAAATAATTTTACAGGGTGAAAATAAATATGGTTGGGATATTATTAAAATAGCTATGGAAAAGGTATAAATTATAGAATTGGATTAGAAGATACTACGATTGATGCCAAGGGTAAAATTTTAGAAACTAATATAGACCTATATAACTTCTATAGGTTCTTGATAAACCAATAGTAGGAAAGATCAAATAAATCATGCAATTTAGTGTAGCCTAATATTGATGTGACTCTGATAACTTGAACGATTTCATCTATAAAAAACAAAAACAATGAATATTAAACTGAAAGTATAGTGTGAGTATCAAACTATGCTAAATACAATAACTCAACTTGTATATGGCATGACTTTTTAAAATATTTTCATTCAATCCAAAACGGCAATGCTATTTCTAATTGAATGAAAGTTGTTGCAATTCTTTGGAACGAAGTGAGAGAATAGAACCATAGTAAAGTATATTCAAAAGAGCTTTTAAAATATGCAGATAAAATAAAAGAATATCGTAAATGAGTAAATTCTACATTATAGAAGGTGAATATTGAGTGTGCATGTTGTCGACTTTCTTAAAAGCATTAACAAATAAATAAGCGACTTATGTAGGAGATTTAATATAACATCATGAATAGAGTTCGAAAATAATCGTGAATGAGTAGTATGAATATAGAAGAGGAGCGTTTTAAATATGGATGGTGAGAGGTTGAATGGAGAAATTATCATTTATCAAAGTGAAGATGGATCTAGTAATCTTAAGGTAAAATTGGAAGATGAAACAGTATGGCTAACGCAAGCACAATTGGTTGAATTATTTCAAAGTAGTAAAGCTAATGTTAGTGAACATATAAAAAATATAATAAATGAAGGTGAATTGGATGAAGATTCAGTTGTTCGTAAATTCCGAACAACTGCCTCAGATGGAAAAAAATATCAGATAAAACACTATAATCTTGATATGATTATATCTCTAGGCTACCGAATTCAATCAAGAGTTGCCACTCATTTTAGGCGATGGGCTACGGAACGATTAAAAGAATACATCATAAAAGGTTTTATATTAGACGATGAGAGACTCAAGGGCCAAGGTGGAGGAAATTATTGGAAAGAACTTCTTGAGCGTATTCGTGATATTCGTTCCTCTGAAAAAGTGATGTATCGCCAAGTCTTAGATTTGTATGCGACCAGTGTTGATTATGATCCTAAAAGTAGAGAGTCAATTGCCTTTTTCAAAATAGTACAAAATAAATTACACTTTGCGGCACATGGTAATACAGCTGCTGAAGTGATTTATCAAAGAGCAGATGCTAGTAAGCCCTTCATGGGTCTAACCACCTTTTCAGGGACAATGCCAACTCTAAGGGAAACTCAGGTAGCGAAAAATTATTTAACGGAAGAAGAATTAAAGATTTTAAACAATCTTGTCTCTGGATATTTTGATTTTGCAGAAGTTCAAGCCATGAGGCACAATCCAATGCACATGGTTGATTATATTGAGCATCTCGACCTTGTGTTAAGTGTAACAGGTGAAAATCTTTTAAAATCCGCTGGTAAGATCAGCCATCAACAGGCTATAGAAAAAGCTGAAAAAGAGTATCGACAATATCAAAAAAATAACCTGTCTCCTGTGGAAGAAAGTTACCTTCAGACAATAAAAAAATTGGAAAAAGAAGCAAAAAAAGAAAGAGAATAAGTATTTTTAAAAGTCAACTTGTTCCCACACACGAGGCTTTTCTAAAATCTCAAAAGCCATTTTTCTATTTGAAAAATATCTTGTGGGAATATATCAATAGTAAAAATCGTAGGCGTGTGTAGGCAAGATAGATATTTATAGGGGAGTGAACGGGAAGGATATAAAATATAATTAATAGTCAAGTAATGAATTAGACAACAAAATAACCTCATATATCAAAATATAAAATAATGGACTTAGCTTTTTGAAATTAAATTCTTTAATAGTTAGTAAATTAGGAATGTTGAAGAGAATCTCTTAATTTTCTATATTCAATAATGGGTTTATCACCGTATATTAAATTTTCATTTGATTTTAAAGAAGAAGCCTTAGGTCTTTGAGTTTCAACAACCCTTTTGTCCTGCCTTTCAATAATTAAATTGGCAAATTTTCCAAAAAATCCAATAAATCTATTAATTAATTTAATGCCTGTGATCTTATTGTAGAAACGAAGATATAAAATTGTATTTTCATCATCAATTGGAGCAAAAAATATTAAAACCTTGATTTTATCTGCAATATTATTTAGCCATACATTTGGAAACTTAAATTTTAAAAAAGTGGATTTAATTTTACAGTCTTTGGATTTTTTAGGTGCTTGTCCCTCATCTACTTCATTATTTGCACTTGTAAGAATGGTTTTTTTGTCTTCCGATACGATAACCTTAGGTCCGTTGATAAGTGTTTTACCTCCAGCACCTATCGTGTTATGGTGAACAAAAGGTAGATGGACGACATCAAGTTGATTTTCAATCGCTCTTGAATAATGTGTATTCCAATGGTCTTTGAACTCTGAAAAAACAAAAGTCTTGTCTATTTCATCGTGGAAAGGAATATCATCGCTAGATTTATCTTTATCACCGTACCAGATGTAAATAATGTCATGCTTTTCTATGAGCTTAAAAAAACTTACATTATATCTAGTTAAATCACCTTGATTGTTAATCCCATTGGCAGGGATAAATTGACATTCACCTTCACCATTAAACTCTAAGCCATGAAAAGGGCATTGAATGTTGCAATTATTTACAACCTTACCCTTAGAAAGAGCAGCGCCTCTATGACTACACATATCCATTAAACAAGAAACTTCTCCCTTATTATCCCTATAGAAAACAAGATCCATTCCAAGTCTTCTAACGCCAACCAATTGATTCTTATTGACTTCACTTGAAGAAAGCGCGGCATACCATTGATTTTTTATCATATAAATACTCCTCACCTTACCGATTAAACATTTATTTATATTATACTATAAAAAGCATTTAAATTCCATTACTTGACAGGAAGCTCTAGTTATAAGTTCTCAAGAATACTATTATTTGAGGGTATTCTTTTATTAGAATCAGAAAATGAACTGTTAAGTTTAAAAAATTTGTAAGGGAAACTTGTTTAAACAGAAATGATTATTAAAGGAGCCACACATGTCAAATATTCATAATTTTTCCAATACAAAGATGGGGCTTTTATAGAAGAGTATGAGAAGACATTAGTCTTAAACAAATATTAAATAAATTTAGAATATAGAGAAATAAATTTTGTTAGAGTATAGAAAAATGAAAATGTGAAAATTTAAATAGTATAAAAGATATTATAAAAATTTAATTGAAATTTTGGGTATAATTACAAAATTATAAAAATAAAGTTACCAAGACAAGGGGGTAATACATTGAAAAATTATGATTTATTAGTGATTGGCTTTGGTAAAGCTGGAAAGACATTGGCTGCAAAATTTGCTAGCTTAGGTAAAAAAGTAGCACTTGTTGAAGAAAGCAACACTATGTATGGTGGAACTTGTATCAATATAGGATGTATACCTATAAAAACGCTTATCGTTTCTAGTGAAAAAGGCGATAAGTACGAAGTTGCAAAACAAAATCGTGATAATGTTGTAGAAAAACTTAGAGCAAAAAATTTTGCAGGGTTAAATAACAATCCTCAAGTCGATGTATATACAGCTAAAGCTAAATTTATAGAAGATAAAGTGATAGAAATATCTGCTAGTGGAGAAACTGAAAAACTCACAGCTGAAATTGTGGTAATTAATACTGGAACGGTTGCGAATGTATTAAATATACCGGGCTTAGAGACGTCAAAAAATGTTGTGGATAGTACAGAATTACAAAAATTAGAAACACTACCTAAAAATTTGGGGATCTTGGGAGCCGGAAATATAGGGTTGGAATTTGCATCGTTATATGCTAAATTTGGATCAAATGTGACAGTCTTGGACTCGACGCAAAATATTCTCGGACGTGAAGAGGTGGTAGTGGCAAATCTTGCAAAAGAATATTTAGAAGAGCAAGGGGTGAAATTTATCCTTGGAACTGAAACTTCAGAAATTTCTAACAACGGAGAAAAAGTAGTCGTTCATACAAAAGAGCATGGAACATTTGAGTTTGATGTCCTACTACACGCGACAGGGCGTAAGCCTAATGTGCAAAATTTGGGACTAGAAAATACTAATGTGGAATTAAGCGAACGTGGAGCTATAAATGTTGATGAACATTTAGAAACATCTGTAGACAATGTTTTTGCGGTTGGAGATGTAAACGGAGGATTGCAATTCACCTACACTTCTCTGGATGACTACAGAATATTGATTAGTTATTTATTGGGAGATAAATCTTATTCTCAAAAAGATAGAAAGAATGTTCCTTATACAATTTTCATATCTCCAACACTCTCTCATGTTGGCTTAACTGAAAAAGAAGCGCTTGAAGCAGGATATGAAGTTTTTTCAAAAGAATTACCGGTTGCAAATATGCCGCGAGGTGTTGTAAATGGAGATACTCGGGGGTTATTCAAATCAGTAGTTGATAAAAAGACAAATCTTATCTTAGGAGCTACTCTATTTGGTAAGAATTCCGAGGAATTAATTAACTTGATTAAAATGGCAATGGATAATAATATTCCATATACCTATATTCGTGACCAAGTATTCACGCATCCTACTATGGGGGAAAATTTAAACGACTTATTTAATTTTAATTAAGATATAGCATCTGCAAAAGTGGATGCTTTTTTCATGTCAAATTTTAAAAATAAATTGAAAAGAACAGATGATACTGAAGTGGGTTTTGAATTCGAAAATAAATGATAGAATTGGTATAATATAAGTTATATAGAATAAAAGTTATTTGTATTTTAATGATTTAATGAAACTTGAAAAATAAAAAAATACAAATTAGGAAGAATTTAAATGGATTTTGAATTTATTAAAATTTAAGGATTAAGTTATAGGTGATAATATGTGTGAAGATAGAAATGAAGAACTGAATTTTAAAGATATGTTAGAAGAAGCTGTGGGGAATTTTGGAGAGGGGAGTCAAGAAGGAGTTAAATTTGCAATTAAAAAATGCCAAGAGGACTTGGGCTGTGTATCGGTAAGTCATCAAAAGCAAATTGCAGAGGCATTTGAATTAGATGAAAAAATTATAAAGACTATAATAAAATTCATGCCATCGGTTAAAGAGTCGAAAGTGGAATATGAAATAATCTGTTGCACGGGAGCTAGGTGTGCGAAAAATGGCTCTATGGAAGTTTTAAAAGCAGTTAAAAACATAATAGGTATTGATTTTAGCAAAACAACCGAAGATGGAAAGATAAGCCTTAGGAGCCAAAATTGTTTTAAAAAATGTAAATTTGGTCCAAATATTATGATAAACGGTAAATTCTATCATCAAATGGATAAGGAAAAAGTACAGAAAGTTTTAGAAGATATAATAAAATAATATAAGATTTTATAGGGCAGATAACATATACAAGAGTTGAGAAGAACAAGAAAACGATGAGAAAAATGCAAAATAAACGCTTGTGAACCCCAAATATAGACTATGGAGAAAACAACAATAAAAAGGTATAATGTAAATTATAAAAATACATATCGTAAATATAAACAATGACACTTGAGGAGATAAAAATGGATATAGAAAAGAAAAAATGGGAAGTATTGTGTAGCGAAGGGAAATTAGAGCAAATAGCAAAAGAAGTTGGAGCAAAATTATCAGAAGATTATAAAGATAAAAATCTTTTAGTAATCTCTATTTTAAAAGGAGCATTATTCTTTACAGCAGAACTTACAAAAAATATAAAACCGGTTACAAAAATAGATTTTATGATGACATCAAGCTACGGAGATGGCGAAATTAACACAGGCAGTGTAAAAATAATAAAAGACATAGATTATGACCTAGACGAATACGATGTATTAGTTGTAGATGATATATTAGATACCGGAATAACCATGGAATTTTTAATAGACCATCTAAAAAAGAAAAATCCAAAATCTATAAAAACTTGTGTAATGTTCAATAAACAAGAAAGAAGAAAAGCAGAAATCACAGCTGATTATATAGGGATGGAAATAGAAGACAAATTCCTGGTTGGATATGGACTTGATTTCAAAGACAGATACAGAAATATACCTTACGTATTCTGTGTGTTAGATGAAGATAGATAAATTAAGGCTCTATGTCAAGTATTTGGGAGACTTGTTAACTTGAGTCTCCCTTTATATGTAAAAATCAACATATATTAGTGACAACACCCTCCATCATCTCCATGACAACTGCATCCATGTGAGTTTACATGGTCGTGTTCACAGTTTTCTTGATTGTGATCATGATGTCCGCTACAATTACAAGTTGGTTCAGATGCAGATACTAATTTACCTTCAGTAAATGCATTTGCAAAATCATCAGCTAAGCCGCGTGCTCCTGCATAGATATCAATATTAGCTGATAACAATGCTTTTACAGCTCCATCGCCAATTCCACCACAGATTAAAACGTCAACTTCGTTTGTTTGTAGAAAACCTGCTATGGCACCATGTCCTTCGCCTTGAGTTTCAATTATAGTAGAATTATTTATCACTCCATTTTCGATGTCATAAACTTTAAATTTTTCGGTATGACCAAAGTGTTGGAAAATTTCACCATTTTCATAAGGGATTGCTACTCTCATAATATCTTTTCCTTTCTTGTTACATAATGTATAAACGGAGGTTTTTTTTACTTTACAATTTCCGCCGTTGATTTCTAATTTCTTGCCTCCAATAATTGATTCGGCAATTTTTTTTCTTGCTCTATTGTACATAGAAGTAACTGTAGTTCTGGAAACACCCATTTGTTCAGCGCAGTCAACTTGACTTAGCGAGAAGTAATCTATCAAGCGTATGGTTTCAAGTTCGTCTAAAGCTAACTCAACTACCTCTTCTTTTGCATCGCTTAAAGGAGCAAAACTCCAGTAATCTGGATATTGACAGATTTGCCTACATCTTTTAGGCCTTGGCATTTCAAACACCTCATTTCTGACATATGTCAATTATAATTTATAACAATTAGATTTATTTGTCAATAAAATTATTAGATTATTGAATATCTCTAGCGATGTTTATAGAGGAATTTAACAAGTTAAGGCTCATTGATACCTTTGGAAAGTTAGTTAAACTTGATATTTTAATTTATGATTTCTAAGTTTCTTAAAACCAAAACTTTTTAGCAATTGTTTAAATTGTACTTGCACTATCAAGTATAATAAGATTTTTTATTGCTTCGATTGCAACGTTAATCGTTTCTTCATTCATAAAATCATATGCACAAATAGAACCTGCTCTTACACCGCGAATAGAAGAAATTACAAATAGGGTGGATGATTCCATTTCTGTTGCAACTGCATTGGCTCTTTGCCAAACACGCCATTTTGATTTTAATTCTTCGTCTATAGGCATACTTTCCGGATCAATCTCGCCGTAAAATGATTCTTTTGAATGTCCAATTCCTGGCAGAAAATTATATTTTAGTGTTTGGGTTGCTTTTATCAAAGCGTTGATAACATCGATGCTGGCAACTGCTGGATATTCAGCTGGAACATAGGATTTAGAAGTTCCTTCGTCACGTATAGCACTTGTAAAAATTGCGCCTATGTATTTATTATCTTGGCTTTTTTCTCCGACTCTTCCACTTGTTCCAACTCTAATAAAAGTATGCGCTCCGCAATGAATTAATTCTTCAACGGCGATAGCAGTCGATGGGCCTCCCATACCTGTACTTACAACGGATACTTTTTTATCATTTAGCATTCCCGTCCAAACACGAAGTTCTCTATTTTGCCCTATAAGCTTAGAATTATCAAGTTTTTGGGCAATTAAGTTTGTTCTTTCTGGATCACCGGGTAATAAAACATATTTACCGATATCTTTTGAGGTACAATTTAAATGGAATTGCTTTCCGTCTTTATTTATACATCTTTGCTTTTTAACATATTTTTCTCCTTAATATTTTCAATAGTTTATTTAAAATGTTTATTATAAATATAATTTTAATTATATTATACACGCTTTTATTTAGATGTATAATAAAACTTATTTTATGTATTTCAAAAAATAGTGCGGATAATTTTGTATAGGAATTTTTCTAATTAATTTACCGGGAGATTCTATTGTTCGCAGCTTAAAATAAATTTAAATGAAACTTTCATATTATGAACACTCTTGGGATGTTATGTTCTATTTAGTATTTTATATATTTTGTTCAGTTATATTTTAGTAAATTGTTGAAGTAGAAGTTTCTATAGATTAGTTTAGTGATGCTTATAATTATAACTGGTAGTAATATAATTTTATCTAATTTTATTAAATCTATTAAGAATTAAAATAAATGGGTATAATTAATAAAATTTTAGTTTGCTAATTTGTGGAGTATATATGAATTTAGAAGTTTTGCAGGGAATTTTAATACCATTTTTAGGCACGAGTTTGGGTGCGGCAATGGTATTTTTTATGAGAAATAAAATATCTTTTGGAGTGCAAAAGATTTTGACGGGGTTTGCTGCTGGAGTTATGGTGGCGGCATCTTTTTGGAGTTTATTGTTACCGGCAATAGATTCTTCGGGGCAATTAGGAAAGCTTGCATTTTTGCCAGCAGCAGTTGGTTTTGCGGTAGGTGTCGGATTTTTACTTTTGTTGGATGAAATAACTCCTCATATGCACTTTAATAACGATGAAGAGGGAGTAGAGAGCAAGTTAAAGAGAACTACTAAGTTGATTTTAGCTGTCACATTACACAACATTCCGGAAGGCATGGCAGTTGGAGTGGTATATGCCGGTTGGATGGCTGGTAGTGCTGGTGTGAGTAGGGCGGCGGCCCTTACTTTGGCACTTGGGATAGCTATTCAAAATTTCCCTGAGGGAGCAGTGGTTTCAATGCCGTTAAGAGCTGAGGGAATGTCTAAATGGAAGACTTTTATTTATGGAGTTTTGTCTGGAATAGTTGAACCCATAGCTTCTATATTCACGATACTTGCGGCTAGCATGGTAGTTCCTGTTTTGCCATATTTTTTGGCTTTTGCTGCAGGTGCTATGATGTATGTTGTGGTTGAGGAATTAATACCTGAGATGTCTGAGGGTGAACATTCTAACAAGGGAACTATTTCTTTTGCTGCCGGTTTTATATTGATGATGATTTTAGATGTTGCTCTTGGGTAAAAATATACCGTATTTTGAGAAAGTGAGTGGTAAAGATGGAAATTAAAGAACAAATTTTACAAGCTATGAGACAAGCCGGAAAGCCTATGAATGCAACAGAGGTTTCAAAGGCAACCGGTCTTGAAAAAGCTGATGTTGATAAGGCATTTAAGGCTCTTAAAAAGGAAGAGGCAATTGTATCTCCTGTTCGTTGCAAGTGGGAACCGGCTGATAAATAAGTTTAAAGGTAGTATTTCGATTTGAAGTACTACCTTTTTTAGCGCTATTTATTTGCAAGATTTTTGATAAATGTAATCAAAAATTCTTTTGATTTTTCCATGTGTTGTATTGGAATGTATTCGTATTTACCGTGGAAGTTCATTCCGCCTGTGAAGATGTTAGGTGTTGGAAGCCCCATCCAAGACAATCTACTTCCGTCTGTACCGCCACGGATTGGTTCTATAATAGGAGTTACATCAATTGATTCTAAAGTGCTTATTGCAAGGTTTACTATATCCATGTGAGGTTCTATCTTCTCCCTCATATTTCTATAGGAATCTTTGAATAAAACAGTTACTCTCTCTCCATATTTTTTATTTAAGAATTCAACTGCATGGGATAGTATATTCTTCATATTTTGAATTTCTTCATAGTCAAAGCTTCTTAAAATATAATCCATTTCAGCTTTTTCTACTGTGCCTGTCAATTCGTCTAAGTGGTAAAAAGCTTCGTATCCTTCTGTGAATTGTGGTCTTTGGTTTGCTGGGAGCATACAGTCTAGTTCCATTGCTAGGCTAAGTGCATTTATCATCTTATTTTTTGCAGTTCCTGGATGTACACTTTCGCCGCTAATAGATATTTTAGCACTTATCGCATTAAAACATTCGTATTGAATTTCACCTAATCTACCGCCGTCAATTGTAAGTGCAAAGTCGGCTCCGAATTTCTCTACGTCAAATTTCTCTACACCTTGTCCAATTTCTTCATCAGGCGTGAAAGCTATTCTAATTTTTCCGTGGGGGATTTCCGGGTGGTTTTTAAGATGCAATATGCTATCCATAATTATTGCTATTCCTGCTTTGTCATCTGCTCCAAGAAGAGTTGTACCATCAGTTACAATTAAATCTAATCCTACTACACTATTTAAAGCTGGAAATTTTTCAGGGCTTAAAATAATATTTTCTTTTTCATTTAAAATTATATCTTTTCCGTCATAATTTCTTATTATTTTAGGATTTACATTTGTGCCTGTCATTGCGGGGGCAGTATCCATGTGGGCAAGTAGCCCTAAGGTTGGGATTTCTCTATCTGTGTTTGATTCAAGAGTTGCAGTAACGTATCCGTATTTATCTAAATCGATATCTGATAGGCACATTTCGTTACATTGGTCTACCAATAGATTTGCAAGGTCGAATTGTTTTTTAGAACTTGGAAATGTTGCTGACTCCGGTTCTGATTTAGTATCAATTTTTACATATTCTATAAGTCGTTCACTGATATTCATAATAGCCTCCTTTAGTTGTTTATTTTAAGAATACTCTTGGGGTATACTAAAGTCAAACGAGTATTTTATTTAGAGGAGATTTTATGAAGATAGGTTTTATTTCAGACACACATGGATATTTAGAAGATACCAAGAAAGCTCTTTGCATTTTGAATGGCTGTGATAGGATTTTGCATTTAGGAGATGTACTTGCACCGGGACCGAGAAATGGAATTAATCCGGGGTATGATGCCAAAGCATTGGCAGAGATATTTGCCGGAAGAGATGATATTTTTATGGTGAAGGGCAATTGTGATGCTGATGTAGATGAGCAGATAATGGATAGGGAATTTTTAGACAATGTTGAGGTGTTTTTAGAGTGGGGAGATTTAAAGATATTTGCACTCCATGGCTACAGAGAAAGTATTGAAGAGAGAGTAGAAAATGCCAAAAAGTTAGGTGCTGATATTGTAGTAGTTGGGCACATGCATATAAAAAGATTTGAAAAGATAAAAGGCATAATATATATGTGTCCTGGCAGTCCAACCCTTCCCAAAGATGGTAGCAAGTCTGTGGTTATATATGAAGATGGAATTTTTAATTTTTATAATGTAGATACATCAGAGATTATTAGTTCATATAAAATTGGAGATTAAATTTAATTTAAAATTTTGAAGAGATAGAGAAAAGGAGAATAAATTTCTATTGGGTATAGATTTATCAATGAATGAAATTTTAATAAATGATAGTTTTGGAATTTATTTCCGAATTTAAGAGGTGTGTTATGAATAATTTAAAGAAGAAGTCGTTGATAAATTTACTGCTTTATGTAGTGATGGTTATTATAAATTACATGGGAGCTAAGGGTATGATTAATGGATTAGCTCAAAAAGATGTATCTGAGATGTACACCACAATTGTAACTCCGGCGGGATATGCTTTTAGTATTTGGGGGATAATATATATTCTTTTATTTGTGAGCGTGGTAGCTTTGTTTACAAATGCTGAAAAATCAGGATATAGAGAAATAGTTGAAAAGATAAGTCCCGCGTTTTGGTTGAGTTGTATTTTTAATATACTATGGATATTTTCATTTTCAATGGTTTGGATAGAGGTTTCAATGATTATGATTTTTGGACTTGCATTTACATTGATTAAGATTTTATTTGAACTTAAAAAAATTAATTTAAAAGGAGTTAAATTATTATATCCAATAACTTTTGGAATTTATGGAGGATGGATTAGTATAGCAAATGCACCAAATTTAGCTGCTGTAATGATAAGAGTTGCGGGTAGAATGGGTGTAGATGATATAGTTGGTGGTTTAGTATTGGTTTCGATTTTTAGTTTAATAATTTTAGCTATAGGATTTAAATTAAAAAATTCGGTATATATGCTACCGGTAGCGTGGGCACTTGTTGCAATAAGATTTAAGCTGGTAAGCTTGGGTTCTGATTTTCCAACTCATATATTGGTTGTAATAGCGCTAATATTTATAGCGGCGAGCGGTTATGTATTTGTGAGTAAAAGAAGAATATTGACAAATTAAATATTGAATATAATAAGTGTTGTCGTTTATTTTTGACAACACTTACTTTGATTCTATTTCTGTACTTTCTCCATCTGAGAATTGAATTCTCCAAGCAGCTATTGCTTTTCCCTCTGTGGCTTTGGTTATATCTTCTACATAACCTTGTTCTTCAGGGTCGAAGTAGTAACATTCTTCTATTCGAGTGATAGTTTTTGAATACATCTCAGGTTCGGATAGGAGAGTAAGTAAGGCCCTTGGAGCTGAGTGCATATGGACTATACTGGTTGATTTGTCTATTACATTTAGCCAAAGTCTATCCATTGATACGACAGTATCTCCTTTTATTATGAAGTTGGCAAATGATCTCTCTAGTATTACACCTTCAAACTCTTTTGCAAATTTAAGTTCTGTTTGACCGTTAGAAGAGTTTGAATACACTAACAACATATTTGAAACATCAAAGTTTCTATCCAATAAAAATTTCTTTGCAACGTCTTCAGCTTTTAATTTGGACTTAGTAGATATTTTGGGATTTACATTTTCGTAAATTAGTCTACGGGTGTTTAATACGCTTAAAATTTCATCGGCATAAGTTATTTGAGTAAAGCTGCTGTTTGGATCTTGAAACTTTCCTCTACTGGCAAAAAATCTTTCGTTTAAATCAAGTTTAGAGTAGGAATCAAATTCCACTCTCAAGGATGGCAAACTGATTTTTGTCCTTGGAATTTTCGAATGTATATTTATTCCCTTTTCAAGTAGCCTTGAATTGACTTGTTTGATAAAAGTGTACGATGTAGTTCTATCCTGAATTATAAATGAACGGAGAATTATCATTCCAAAGAGCAGGATATTAGTTGTTATCAACGCGATTATCAATATTTTTTTTGCTTTATACCAATCCATACTATTTCTCCATTAAAAGGCGTCCGGATTCCATAGAAAAGAACAACCTTCTGTTGTTATATTTGATAAATATTGAATGTTTAAGTTCTGCCTGATCATGAGAGGTGTTGTCTATATAAGCGACTCCTATATCAGAGATGTTTTTTAAAACTTCTTCAAAAGGCTCGTTAAAAACTGTTAAGGAAGTTTTTATTGTACGCTCTAAACCGGCGAATTTGACTTTTTCCGGCAATGGCGATTCACTTACAGATTTTCGGTAGTTTTGTTTGAAATAAGTAATGGTATCGCCGTAAGATTCGATTTCTATATAGTAGGGGTTTTTAGTGTCATTAATTATAACCGGGATGGAGTCTTCATAAAGATTAAAAGAAAATCTATATCCAAGATTGCCGTTATTTTCTATAGGTGTTATTTGAGAAATATATATTCCTGCATTGCCAACTTTGTTTGAAATAAAGGAAATAGAATTTTTAAGAGAAGTATGCAGATTTCGTGTCTTAGACTCCGGTACATTTAAGTTTTTATATTCTATTATTCCGTTGGTGTAAAGAGTTAGATATTCATTTCCATAGATAAGACTTCTACTGTTATCTTGAACTATATCCCTAATGTGCTCTTCATTTTGATTTAGAAATCTTGTCGCTAAATTATTGACATAAGATTCATCTGACATCAAACTTTTAAGATCATTTGAATATTTAACAGTCTTTAATAAGTAGCTATTTTGATTCGGAAGATAAATATTTTTTTCAACATTGTATAGTTCGTTTAAATTTTTATATTCAGGCAAAGACTCCCCGGCAAGTGCTGAAAGTGTAAAGTCTATTGTAGTATTTTTGTCAAATCTATAGTGATTAGTTCCATCACTAACTATTATAAATTCTCTGGACAGATAGATTTCTTTTATGAGAATAGGAGAGTCGTTTGAATCGGATTTTCCAATTAAGTTTACAATTATGGATAAGTCTACCGGTGAAGAGTAGAAGAAAACTAAAGATGGGAGATCTTGTAGTTTTAAATATTCTTGTAATGAAATGACTTGTCCATTTTTAGTGTTTGAATTGGAAAAAATTTCGTATATTGATTGGCGATAAGTGTTGTATATATCGTCAAAGTCATATACGGCATGGTGTTGGCCGTTGTAGTTAGCGACCATTTTTTGTGGCTTTAAAAGTTCCTTAAATAAATCATTGGTCGCATAATCAGTGTCTTCTATTTTTGTGGTAGGTAAGTGGGATTTTTTTAAGTCAACCCACAGTATGTTTGATAGGAACAATGTCAAACCGGCCAATGCGATCAGTATTATATTTAGTATATATTCATGCTCTCTATTCATTGTGCACCACACTCTTAAACTTTAAGACAACTTCTGTTCCGAAGTTATATTTTGAATTTATCTCTATACTCCCACCCATAGTTTCAATCAGTTCCTTAGCTATAGAAAGTCCAAGTCCGGTTCCACCCATAGCCCGACTTCTACCTTTTTCAACTCTGTAAAATCTTTCGAATATTCTATTCAAATCTTCTTTTGGAATTCCTATTCCATTGTCTTTTACAGTAATTTTTAAGAAATTATCTAAGTTTTGGCAACTTATTTTAATTTTTCCATTAGGTTTAGTGTATTTTATTGCATTGGATATTATATTCATAATAATCTGTTCAGTTGAGTGAACATCTGAGTATATGTCGTTTATATCCATTGGAATATCTAAGGTTATGTTGTGAGACTTTTCTTTTATCATAACGTCAAGACTCTCTAGGACGTGGCTTATTAAATCGTAGGTATCTATTGGTTCAAATACAAAATTGTTTGCGCCGTAGTCTATATTTGAAAGTTGCAACAAGTCTGATACCAACCTTCCCATTCTGTTACTTTCACGGTTTATTGTTCCGACAAAGTGTTTAATGTCTTCATAATCCATTTCTGAGTCCAAGATTGTCTCTGAATAGCTTTTTACAGTTGTTATAGGTGTTTTAAGTTCGTGGCTGACATTTGCAACAAACTCTTTACGCATGATTTCAAGGTTGTGTTCTTTTGTCATATCTTGGAATACGACTATAAGACCTTGATTACTTTTCTCCCTTCTAAAAGGAGCGTATTTAAGTTTATAAAATCTGTCGAGAATTTCAATTTCACCGTCGCCGACTAATGTTGAAAAGTTATTGTAGTCTATATTTGAAATGTTCAAATTAGCTAAGTCGATTTTTTCGCCATTGCTATTGTTTAAATTCAATATTCTTCTTGCGGTTGGGTTTGCATGGATTAGAAATCCATTTTTATCTATTGCAATTACACCCTCTTGCATATAGTTAAAGATTGTATTTAGTTTGCCCTTTTCGATTTCCATTTGTTCGATTGTAATTTTTAGCTCCTGTGTTAAATAGTTAAACATAGAACCTAAATTACCGATTTCATCGTTTGATTTTATATCTACTTTTTGATTAAAATCGCCTTTTGCCATCAATTTTGCCTTTTTAGTCAAGTCACTTATAGGACCTGTGATTGAATTTGCTAAGAAGTATCCAAGTGTTATGGTTATTATGAGACCGATTCCGGTTGCATAAGTAAGAATACTGCGTGCGTTATCTATTACATCGTATACACCATTTAGATTTTCTGTCATGTACAAAACGCCCATAACTTTACCTTCTGATGAAAAGATAGGTTTCGATATATGCTTTTCGTGCAAATTCGAATTTTCATCGAATATAACTCGTTGTCCTTCTGAACCTGAAATTGAATTTATGACCAAGTCGGGTTCTATAGTCTCGTTGGATATGGCAAGTGACATTAAATCTACATTCTTTGATGCGGCAATTATAAGCGGATTTTCTTCAGATGTTATTGCATACATGGATTGATTTGAAGGGAATCTCCAACTTATAAACGTGTTGATTATTTGGTCTTGATTTGAGAGCCAATTTTCAGTAGTCAGATAGTTTGAAGTTGTGACAATTGAATTCAGGGTTGAGTTCATATTTTCAGTGACGTTTTGAAGTTGAGCACTTTCAAGTCTATTTATGATAAATGCTCCGACAATTGACATACATACTAATACTAGTAGGAAGTAAATTGTAATAAATCTATATTTTATACTGCTGAGCATTTTATCCTCCGAAGTAGTATCCTACTCCACGTTTAGTAAGGATATATTTGTAGTCTTTGCCATCTTCTATTTTTTCTCTAAGACGTCTAACGGTTACGTCGACAGTCCTTATGTCTCCGTAGTATTCATAGTCCCAAACTTTATCCAACAATTCTTCGCGTGAAAAAACTTGTCCCGGATTTTTAGCTAAGAATTTTAAAAGCTCAAATTCACGAAGTGTGAGGTCTATAATTTCTCCGTCTTTTTTTATTTCGTATTTATCTATGTTGATTTCAAGACCTTCTGAATTGATATGTGCTGTTTCGGTTTGAACCTCTATATTTCTACGTCTCAAAATAGCTTTCACTCTAGCGGTCAACTCTCTCATTGAGAAGGGTTTTACAACATAATCATCTGCTCCAAGTTCTAAGCCGAGTATTTTATCAACTTCTTCTTCTTTTGCGGTGAGTATAATAACGGGGATATTTGATGTTTTTCTGAGTTCAGTTAAAACTGAAAATCCGTCCATTATAGGCATCATTATGTCAAGTATTATAAGGTCGAAAGTTTCTTCTGCAACTCTTTCAAGACACTCTTTACCATCATAGGCAGTTTTAGTTTCATATCCGTCTTTTTTTAAGTTGTACTCTATTATATCTGCGATTGAATGTTCATCATCAACTATTAAAATTTTTCCAAACATAAGCGCCTCCTAATTTGCATTATATCAGATAAATAAAAACTTTTAAAATTGTGTATAATATCAACATGGATAAATTTATTATAGGTTCACATCAATCTTTTACAAAAGGATTTAACGGTTTGTATAAAAGTATGAAAGAACAAAACGGAAACACTTTTCAATTTTTTATGAGAAACCCTCGTGGGTCAAAGAGAAAGGAGTTTGACCGAGAAGATGCGGATAAGCTCATAGAAAATATGCAGGGAGATGTGCCGATTATGTTGGTGCACGCTCCGTACACGCTAAATCCTTGCTCGAATAAGGACTATGTAAAAGAATTTGCAAGAGATGTGTTAAGAGAAGACATAGAAAGATTAGAGTACTTTGGCAAACATCTTTACAATTTTCATCCGGGATCTCATCTTGGACAGGGCACAGAAGTTGGAATAAATATAATATCTGATTTGTTAAATGAAATATTACATGAAGATATGCAAACAACAGTCCTACTTGAAACCATGGCTGGCAAGGGAACGGAAATAGGAAGGAATTTTGAAGAACTCGCGATGATTATTGAACGAGTAAACTTAAAAGATAAACTTGGAATATGTATGGACACTTGTCATATTCACGAAGGCGGGTATGATATTGTAAATGATTTAGATGGAGTGTTAGAAGAGTTTGATAAAATAATAGGATTAGAAAGATTAAAAGCAATACATTTAAATGATTCAAAAAATCCAATTGGAGCACACAAGGATAGACATGAGGAAATAGGCAAGGGGCACATAGGACTTGAGGCAATAAGAAGAATAATAAATCATAAGAAACTTCGCGCACTACCTTTTTATTTGGAAACTCCTTTGGATAATGAAGGGCACAAGATAGAAATTGAATTGCTTAGGAGTATGAGAGAGTGAAAAGAAATCACATATTGGATTCGTATAGAGGATTTACAGTAATTTCCATGATATTATTTCATCTGTTTTACGATATAAATTTATTTAAACAAATACCTTGGTATGAAAACTTTCTAATAAATAGTGTCTGGCAGATATCAATTGCAGCGTCTTTTTTTATAATATCAGGAGTTACTTCAAGCTTATTAGATAGAAGGAAGAATATAAAGAGGGGGATAATTTTAAATACAATTGGTCTGCTAATAACTTTGGTAACTTATTTTTTTGCAAGAGAGATAATGATAATATTCGGAGTTATGAATGGACTTGGAATGTGCATGTTAATAACAGGATTGATTCAGGATAAAATAAAAAATTTGAACACAAATATATGGTCAACTTTAATGTTAATTCTATATATATGTACTTATAATATTCAAAGTGGAACAGTACTATTCGGAAAGATAGAAATTAATGAAAAACTATATAATTTAAATTTATTTCCCCTAGGACTTCCTTCTTTAAATTTTACTTCTGAAGATTATTTTGGATTTATACCGTGGATATTTATATATCTATTTGGTTTTTTTATTGGAAGAAAATTAGTAGAGAATAACTTTTATGGAAAATATGGGAAAGATAATATTCTATCTGAAATAGGTAAAAGAAGTTTAGCCATCTATGTTTTGCACCAGCCGCTTTTGTATTTATTAGTTATATGGATTTTTGAAAAAATATAAAAAATTTTTAGAATCTTATAAATAAAATGTCTGCAAGCCGGTAAAAACACAGGGTTTCAAACAATTGAAAATTTACTAAAAAAAGTATTGACAGGTGTGTGGAATTTTGGCATAATATACAAGTTGCCTCGTGAGAGCAACACTCTTGAAAAAACTTTAAAAAGAATTAAAAAAAGTTCTTGACAAAGGAAACTGAAAGAGTTATACTAAATAAGCTGTCTCTTAAAAAGGGAGAGC
>NZ_JAXDSS010000020.1:0-24918 GCF_034090345.1 Peptoniphilus sp.
TTTATAGTCGGTTCAAAACCTACTTATGATGCAGCTGTTGAAAAAGGTCTTGCAAATGAATCTGTACCTGTAGCTCACCACACACCCGTGATAATTACCCAAAAAGGTAATGAAAATAACATAACCGGCTTAAAGGACTTAAATCAAGATGGTATAAAACTCGCTCTAGGGGATGCAGAAGCAAATGCCATAGGTAAAACTTCAGTAAAAATGTTCGAGAAAGCAGGTATAACTGACTATGAAAAAAATGTAGTTGTTAAAACAGCAACTGTAAACGAACTTTATCAAGCTATTAAGACAGCTTCTGTAGATGCTGCCATTGTAACTAAAGATTCTGCATTTGGAAAAGATGACTTAGAAATAGTTGAAATTGAGCCTGAATTCTTAATAGACCAAGTTATTTCAATAGGTACTTTGAGTACAACTGAAAATCAAGAACTTTCTCAAAATTTTATAAACTTTATAAAATCTGATTCCGGAAACAGTGCCTTTGAAGAATTTGGATTTAAAACTATAAAATAATGGATTGGTTATTTGAGAGAGTATCGAAAATACTTGTTATTTTTTCGGTACTCTTTATTATCACACCTTTTATTTTTATAATTTTTGAAGGTTTCAATTTCATAATATCTCTTCCGTTTCCACAAGAAATTGTTTTTTCAATTAAATTATCATTAAAAACTTCTATCTTGGCAACTTTTATAGTTTCCCTAACTTCGGTTATAATTTCACGAAAAATACATTTCAGTTCTAAACATAGAGAAATTTTAAATTATGTATATGCATTTCCTCTCAGTATGCCTCATTTGGTAAGTGGACTTGCTCTTATAACGCTATATGGTCACAACAATTTAGGCAAGTACTTGGAAATATTTAATATAGATTTCGTCTACACACCATCCGGAATAGTTCTTGCACTTTTTTTTATAAATTTACCATATGCAATAATTTTTCTAAATTCTGCTGTGGACTCTGTAGACGAGAGCATATTTTTTACAGCTAACAATCTTGGACTAAACAACTTTAAGGTGTTTATACACGTCTTAATTCCACTTATTAAACAACATATCATAACTATGGTGCTATTAATATTTTCAAGATGTCTTGGAGAATTTGGAGCTGTTATGATGTTGGTTGGGGTTACGAGAATGAAGACTGAAACCCTTGCAACTTCTATATTTTTAAATATGACCACCGGAGATTTTGATGTTGCCTGTGGAGTTGCAATAATCTTAATGTTAATAAATCTATTTATAAATTTAATGATTAAAATAATTGTAAAAGAGAAAAGTGTGGGTGATAAAAATTTTTACTATAAATAATCTAAATCTTAATTTAAATGGCTTTAGTTTAAAAAACATATCTTTAAAATCCGATGCCAAAAATATTGTAATTTTAGGTCAGAGCGGAGGTGGAAAAACTGTTTTTTTAGAAACTATAGCTGGAAAATATCATCAAACAGGAGAAATAATACTAAATAATAGACATTTAGAAAGTGTACCATCCTATGAAAAAAATATTTCTCTTGTATATCAACATTTCAACTTGTTTCCATTTTTAAATGTGTTTGAAAATATAATTTTTGCCCCTAAAATTTTAAAACAAAATAAATGTTTATACACAATTGAAGCTGAAAACCTGCTTAAAAAATTAAATATCTATTACTTAAAGGACAAACCTGTGCACAATCTATCAGGTGGCGAAAAGCAAAGAGTATCACTTTGTAGAGCTCTACTAAAAAAACCTGATTTACTCTTATTAGATGAGCCTTTCAGTGCTCTTGACTATATAAATAAAGACTCTGCTAAACAAATAACCAAAGATATAATTTCAGAGCTTGGAATTGTAAGCATTTTAGTTACACACGATATTGAAGAATGTAAATGCTTTGCAGATGAAATTTATTTTATGAAAAAAGGTGAACTTTCAGGCAAATTTTCGCCTGAAAGTTTTAATAAAATTATAGAGGAGAATAGAATTCATGAGTATATATAAAATTTTGATGAATTATTTTTTAAATTTGATATCTGAACATAATCTTGATGATGAAGAAATATTTGTTTCTCTAAAATCTTTAACTGAAGAAGAAGCTATAGGTATAACCAAAAGAAAAGATTTTCCTCTACTTAATGGAAAAGAAGTTTTAATTGAGGCAAATTTTAAAAATTCACTTGGACAAGCTTTTACAAGTTCACGTTCTGCACTATCTATTAAATTATCCGATGTAAGAAATTTAGATATAGAAAATAACAATTATGACATTGCCATTTTTATATCTATTTTAAATTCAGTTATGAAATACTTAGGATTGATATCAAATACCGTTCACTGTAAAAATGAAGATCCTGAATTATGTGCTGAACAAATAGCTAATTTTTTAAGTGCTGATTTATCTAAAAACATACTTTTAATCGGCTACCAACCAGCTTTTATAGATAAACTTTCATCAGCCGGATACAATCTTAGAGTTTTAGATTTAAATGTAGACAACATAGGAGAATTTAGATATGGAATCAAAATAGAAGATGGCAATTTATTTAAAGAGGCAATAAGTTGGGCCAATATAATACTCTGTACAGGTTCTACTATAGGAAATAGAAGTATTATGAACTTCTTAAATTTAGAAAATAAAGAAGTATATTTCTACGGAACTACAATTGCAGGCCCTTCTAAAATTTTAAATTTAAAAAGACTTTGTTTCATGTCAAATTAATATTTTTTATTATAGATACACTTAAAACAAGTTTATAAGCCTTTTGACTTGTTGATAAGTGTATTTTTTTTTGTTAAAATATATGTGGATAAATTTTTGTGACTGTTTATATTAAAATTGTTGTTTATAAGTAGGGTTATCCACATTTTGTTGATAGAATGTTGATAAACTCTATTTTTTAAACTTATTTTGTTTAAATAGCTATATTCCAGTGGTTATTTTTTCCACAACCAATAATATTAATTTAAAATTAATCAATATATTATCTACAATTGTGTATAACATTATACATATTTTTTTATCAACAAATACTTTTCAACAGGAGGAATTATGGACCCACTATTCAACTTATGGAATAGAGTTATGAGTGTTCTTGAACGTCAATCCATGAGTCAAGTTTCATTCGATACTTGGTTTAAAGATATGAAACTAAAAGATATCGATGAAGACAATAAAATCTTCTATGTTTTAGTTACATCGGACTTTATAAAACATAGGATTGAAAACAATCCTTCACAACTAAGAACTCTTAAAAAATGTATAAAAGACGTAATGGATGAAGATTATGACGTTAGAATCTTAACCGGTAATGAATCTCCGGTTAAAACACAATCTGATAACTTTTTACCTGAATCTAGATTAAATCCAAAATATGTCTTTGAAAATTTCGTAGTAGGCAAGAGCAACGAATTTGCTCATGCAGCAAGTCTATCAGTAGCTGAAAACTACAAAGATCCATCAATGGCGCATTCAAATCCGCTTTTCTTATATGGTGGAGTAGGACTTGGAAAAACACATTTAATGCAGGCTATTGGACATTTTATAAATCAAATGGACTCGTCTAAAAAAATTCTGTATGTAACAAGTGAACAGTTTACAAATGAGCTGATTAACTCAATTCAAACTAATAAAAATGAGCAATTCAGAAACAAATACAGAAAAGTTGACCTCTTATTAATAGATGATATCCAATTTATAGCCGATAAAGATAGAACTCAAGAAGAGTTTTTTCATACTTTTAATGAACTACACGGCTCAAATAAACAAATTGTACTCACATCAGATAAGCCCCCTAAAGAAATAAAAGCTTTAGAAGAACGTTTAATATCAAGATTCGCATGGGGTCTTGTGGTTGACATACAAGCTCCGGATTTAGAAACTAGAATTGCAATATTGAGGTCTAAAGCTGATTCTGAGGGATATGATGTACCTGCAAATGTAATAAATTTTATAGCTGAAAATGTAAAAAGTAACATAAGAGAATTAGAAGGTGCTCTTTCTCGTGTAATGGCATATTCTAAACTGACAACCGGTGTAATAACCGAGCAAACTGCCGCAATAGTTCTTAAAGATATCTATAATACTAAAAAAGAAAAGGTAATAGATGTAAATTTAATAAAAGAATTTGTAGGTAAACACTACCATGTCACAGTAGATGAACTAAATTCTAAGAAGAGAACTAAAAACATAGCTTATCCAAGACAAATAGCCATGTATATAACAAGAGAACTAACAGAACTGTCTCTTCCAAAAATAGGTGAGGAATTTGGCGGACGCGACCATACAACAGTAATACATGCATATAATAAAATTGAAAAAGATATGGATCAAGATACATCTTTTAAAATAAGGATAAATAATTTAATAAAAGAGATTAAAGAATAGTTGTTGATAAGTGAATTTTAATTTAAATGTTATCAACATGTTATTAATTTAAATTTTTTCGATGTTTTAATGATAAATCGACTTATACACAAATTAACAAGCCCTACTACTATTATTATCTATCTAAAATATAATAGGGCATTAAAAAGGAGACTTTATGAAACTCAAAGTAAGTAGAAAAGAATTTGTAAAAGCTATACAAATTGCTCAAAGAGCAATATCTCTTAGAAGCACAATTCAAATCTTAGAGGGTATACTTTTAAAGGCTAAAGATAATGAAATAGTTTTAATTTCTTCTGATACTGAAATAACTATTAAGACTTCAATTACTGCAATTGTTATGGAAGAAGGAGAAATAGTAGTAAATTCGAGATTATTTGGAGATATAATAAGAAAATTTCAAGGTGAGACAATTGATATAAATTTAGATGGAACTTCAATGAACTTAAAATGTGAAAAATCAAATTTTAACATTCAATGTCAATTACCTGATGAGTATCCAATGTTACCTATAGTTGAAAAAAATAATACATTTAATATTTCGTCTCAAGAACTTAGCGATTCAGTTAAGAAAACATCTTTTGCAGTTTCTATGGATGAAACAAGAATGGTATTTACAGGTGTCTTAATGGATTTAAGCCCTACAAAGATAAATTTTGTAGCTCTTGATGGATTTAGAATGTCACTTAAAACAGTAAATAATCCTAATGAGAATACAACTTCAGCAATTATTCCGGCTAGAACTTTAAATGAACTTGTAAAAGTTTTAGAAGATGAAGATGTGAATGTATGTATTTCAAGAAATATGGCTCTTTTCAAAACTAAGACTACAGAAGTTTACACAACTCTTCTAAGTGGTGAATTTTTTAAATACCAAGGTCTTATAACTGAATCTCATACTACAATTTGCACTGTGCAAAGAGCAAATTTACAATCGGCTCTTGAAAGAGCAAGCTTGCTTGCCAAAGAAGATAGAGCAAATCTTGTAAAATTTGAAATTGAAGATGGATTTATAAAAATATCATCTAATTCTGAAATAGGAAATGTTGAAGAAATTGTGGAATCTGAAGTTGAAGGTGGAAGTTTAAAAATTGCATTTAATTCAAAATACTTATTAGATGGAATAAAAATTATGGAATCAGAAGAAGTCAGACTTTATTTCACAGACTCGGTTAATCCTTGCATAATAAGAGAAGATGATGAAGATTATCTATATCTAGTACTTCCTGTAAGACTTGCAAAGTAGGTAATGAAATGAAAAATGGATATATCAAATTAGATTCTTTCTTAAAGTACAAAAACTTGGTTGGAAGTGGTGGAGAAGCCAAGATGTTAATACAAGAAGGACTTGTAAAAGTTAATTCTGAAGTAGAGAAAAGACGTGGTAGAAAACTTGTAAAGGGAGATCGTGTTGAGTTTGATTCAGAAGAATTTATAGTAGATATGGTAGAATGAAGATAGACAGATTAGAACTTACTAATTTTAGAAATTATCAAAGTTTTGAGATAGAACCTAGCGATGGAATAAATTTAATATTAGGTAGAAATGCAATAGGAAAGACAAACTTATTAGAAGCTATATACTTTATAACAGTTGGAAAGAGTTTTAGGACTTTAAAAACCAATGAAATGATAAGATTGGGAGAGAACTCAGCTAATATAAGAGCTACTGTAGAAAGTGGAGGATATTCAGATGAGCTTGAAATAATATTAAATTTAAATCAGAAGAATGAATATATAATGAATTTGGATTCTATAAATATAAAAAACTACACTGGGGATTTTTCGTGTGTAATATTTTCACCAAATGATCTAAATATGATAAAATTATCACCTGGTGAAAGAAGAAAATATATTGATTCTTTAATAGAAAAAATAAGTCCTGTATATAAATATAATTTAGCTAAATATAGAAAAATACTTTTTGAAAGAAATAAACTATTAAAGAGGCCTGATGAAGAATTACTAAAAGTTTATGACTTTCAGCTTGCGTCGTATGGTGTGAAGATACTTTTTGAAAGACTTAAGTATATTAAGGAAATTGAAGAATTTGCAAAAAATCACTATGCAAGACTTTCTCAAGGTTCTGAATTAAAAATAACTTATCTTTCAACTGTTAAATTTTCAAAAGATAAAATGGAACAAGCGTTTATGAAAATTTTGTTGGAGCAGAGAGAAAAGGATTTTGAAAGTAGATTTACAACTGTAGGACCACACAGAGATGATTTAGATTTTAAAATAAATGAAATGTCTGCAAAAAGTTTTGCGTCTCAAGGTGAAACTAGAAGTATAGTGCTGGCGCTTAAACTTGCCGAGATGGATGTTCTTGAGAAATTTAACAAGAGAAGACCAATATTACTCTTAGATGATGTGTTTTCAGAACTTGATAAGACAAGGGCTATGTATCTTTCTCAAAGTTTAGATAATATGCAGACTTTTATAACTAGCACAAATTTGAATGAAGATAGTTTTTTTATTGATTCAAATAAAATTAACGTAGAACGACTTTAAACTGTTATGAACAGGAGAATTAAATGGAAAAGAATAAACAGAATTATGGAGCTGAAAACATACAGGTGCTTACCGGTCTTGAGCCGGTAAGGAAAAGACCGGGTATGTACATAGGCTCTACAGGTTCAAAGGGACTTCATCATTTAGTATATGAGATAGTTGATAACTCAATAGATGAGGCTCTTGCAGGAAGATGTAGTGAAATTACTATAGAAATTGAAAAAGATGGAAGTGTATCTGTAAGCGACGATGGTAGAGGTATACCAACGGATATACATCCTCAAACAAAGAAGAGCACTGTGGAAACTGTACTTACGATACTACACGCAGGCGGTAAATTTTCTAATGACGCCTATAAAGTGTCAGGAGGTCTACACGGGGTTGGTGTGAGTGTAGTTAATGCTCTTTCAACTAAACTTACAGCAACTGTAAAAAGAGAAGGAAAGATACATCAACAAACTTTCTCAAGAGGTATACCTACCTCAGAATTAGAAGTGATTGGTAAAGTAGCTGAAAGTGATACAGGAACTAAGATTTCATTTAGTCCTGACCCGGAAATATTTGACACTTTAATTTTTGAATGGGATATCTTGTCTAAGAGATTTAGAGAAATGGCATTTTTAAACAAAGGTGTTAGAATAAATTTCAGAGACCACCGAGAAGAAAAAGTCAGAGAAGAGGTTTATCACTATGAAGGTGGTATAAAATCTTTTGTTGAATACATCAACAGAAAAAAGACACCTATACACAGAGAAATAGTATATATAGACCAAGAAAAAGATAAGACATTAGTTGAAATAGCTATACAGTATACTGATGCATATTCAGAAAATGTAATAAGCTTTGCAAATAATATAAATACTGAAGAGGGAGGAAGTCATTTAAGCGGTTTCAGGTCTGCTCTTACAAGAACCATTAATGAATATGGAAGAAAGTATAATATCATAAAAGAAAAAGAAGAAAATCTATCCGGAGATGATGTAAGAGAAGGTTTGAGCGCTGTAATAAGTGTAAAACTTCCAAATCCTCAATTTGAAGGTCAAACCAAAGCTAAACTTGGAAATTCTGAGACAAGGGGAATTGTGGATTCTGTAGTTTCAGATGTATTGACAGATTTCTTAGAAGAAAATCCTAAAGTCGGTAAACTTATTTTAGATAAGGCTCTTTCAGCGAGAAGAGCAAGAGAAGCGGCAAGAAGGGCAAGAGATCTTTCAAGAAAGAAAAATATGTTGGATGCAATGCCACTTCCGGGAAAACTTTCAGATTGTCAATTATCGGATAACGAAAATACAGAAATTTTCTTAGTCGAAGGTAATTCTGCGGGGGGTTCTGCAGTAGAGGCAAGAGATTCTGTATTCCAAGCTATACTACCTCTTCGTGGAAAGATTATGAATGTAGAAAAGGCAAGACTTGATAAGATGTTGGCATCAGATGAAATAAAAGCCATGATAACAGCTTTTGGTACTGGAATTGGACAAGATTTTAACATCGAAAATCTTAGATACAATAAAATTGTAATAATGACCGATGCCGATGTAGACGGTGCGCATATAATGACATTGTTATTAACATTCTTCTTTAGATATATGAGACCTCTTATAGAACAAGGACATGTTTATGTTGCACAACCTCCTCTATTCGGTATTTTAAAGGGGAATAAACCTTTGAAATATGTATATGACGAGTTAGAACTTAAAAAGTCATTAGAGGAACTTGGAAGAGATAAAAAATATGATATTAAGAGATACAAAGGTCTTGGTGAAATGAATGCTGAAGATTTGTGGGAAACTACAATGGATCCGGAAAAGAGAGTACTTTTAAAGATAGATATAGAAGATGCTGTTGAAGCAGATGAAACATTCTCTATACTGATGGGTTCTGATGTAGAACCAAGACGTGAATTTATTGAAGAAAATGCACTTTTTGCAGAAAACATAGATGCATAATTTAGGAGATATATATGACAGAAACTAAGAATGGAATAGTTGAAGTAGACTTAAATGAGAAAATGAGAAAGTCATATCTCGATTATTCCATGAGTGTAATCGTGGCAAGAGCTTTACCTGATGTAAGAGATGGTTTGAAGCCTGTTCACAGAAGAATTATATATGGAATGCAAGTTTTGGGATTGGTTCCAACAGGACAATTTAAAAAATCTGCAAGACTTGTAGGAGATGTAATGGGTAAGTTTCACCCTCATGGTGACAGCTCAATATATGATGCAACGGTAAGGCTTGCTCAAAGTTTTAGTACTAGATACCCTCTTGTAGACGGACAGGGAAATTTTGGTAATATAGACGGATATGGCGCAGCTGCTATGCGTTATACAGAAGTCAAGATGTCAAAACTTGCCCTTGAAATGTTAAGAGATATAAATAAAGAAACTGTTGACTTTGTTCCGAATTTCGATGAAGAAGAAATGGAACCGGTTGTGTTACCATCAAGATTTCCAAATTTACTTGTAAATGGTTCAAATGGTATAGCTGTAGGGATGGCAACAAATATGCCTCCTCACAACTTGGGAGAAGTTATAAACGGTGTAATTGAATACATTGATAACAATGACATCACAATTGATGAGCTAATGAAGACCATAAAGGGTCCTGATTTTCCTACAGGTGCTCAAATTATGGGTCGTGATGGAATAAAGAAAGCTTACCAAACTGGACGTGGAAAAATTCAAGTAAGAGCAGTAGCTGAATTTGAAGAAGTAAAAAATAAGACGCGAATAGTTGTAACAGAAATACCTTATCAAGTAAATAAATCAAACTTGATAATGAAGATGGCACAACTTGCCAAAGACAAGGTAATAGATGGAATAACTGCAATCAGAGATGAATCATCTCGTAAAGGGATAAGAATTGTAATAGATCTTAGAAGAGATGCAAATCCTAATGTTGTTTTAAATAAGCTATATAAAAATACTCAAATGCAAACAACATTTGGTATCATAAATCTTGCTCTTGTTGGCGGAGTTCCTAAAGTTTTGAATTTAAAAGACTTGATAACATACTATGTTGATCACCAAATAGAAGTGGTTTCAAGAAGGTCTGAATTCGATTTAAAGAAGGCAAAGGCAAGAGCACATATTGTCGAAGGATTAAAGATAGCACTAGATAACATAGAGAGAATAATTCAAATAGTTAGAGGATCTAACAATGACCAAGAGGCAAAAGATAAATTTTTGGAAGAATTCGGACTTTCAGATGCACAATCTCAAGCTATATTGGATATGAGAATAAGACGTTTAACAGGTCTTGAAAGAGATAGGTTAGATGAAGAATACAGACAACTTTTGGAAACTATCGAATGGTTGACAAAAGTATTAGAAAACCATGATGTACTTATGGGAGTAATAAAAGAAGAACTTGTTGAGGTAAAAAATAAACATTCAGACCTTAGACGTACAGTCATAAAAAATTCTGAAGGTGATATAGAAATTGAAGATATTATCAAAGAAGAAGATGTAATAATTACTCTAACTCAAAGTGGATATATAAAGAGAATGCCTGAGGGAACTTACAAACCTCAAAAGAGAGGTGGAAGGGGGATATCTGCTACAACTCCAAAAGACGGAGACTTTGTAAGTGATTTATTCATAACATCAAGCCACGAGTCAATCTTATTCTTTACAACAAGAGGAAGAGTATACAGACTTAAAGCTTATGAAATACCGGAGAGCTCAAGACAATCTAAAGGTACTCAAATAAGAAACTTGCTTAACTTAGAACAAGATGAGTCAGTTGAATCAATAATTCATGTAAAAGACTTTGATCCAAATTTAAATATTGTAATGGCTACAAGAAGTGGTATAGTTAAGAGAACATCATTTGAAGAATTTAAAAATATCAGAAAATCAGGACTAGTTGCTATTACTTTAAAAGATGGAGACTCAATAGTTTCAACTAGAATCACAAAAGGTGATGAAGAGATTATGCTTGTTACTAAAGACGGTATGAGTATAAGATTTAAAGAAACGGACATAAGAACTATGGCAAGAACTGCTATGGGAGTAAAGGGAATAAGCTTAAATAAAGATGATGAAGTAGTCAGTATGGAAATTGCAAGCGATGATAAGCTTATGTTAGTAATATCTGAAAAAGGATATGGAAAATTAACCCCTATGTCTGAATACAAGGTACAAAACAGATCCGGTAAAGGTATAATAACTTATAAAGTAAAAGAAAAGACAGGAAAGCTTGTATCTGCTAAAATAATGGAAAGTAATGATGATATTATGATGATAACTTCTAAAGGTATTATCATAAGAATTCAAATTGAAGGAATTTCAGTAATGGGTAGATCTACATCAGGTGTTAAGCTTATGAATATAACCGATTCAGATGTAGTTGCAGTTGCTAAATATATAGGAGATTAAAAATGGCTTTTAATATAGAATTTGAAAGAAAAGAAAATTTAAAAGTAATTCCGATTGGAGAATTGGATATAACTACTACTTCACAATTTAAAGAAGAAGTTATACAAAAATATTTAGAAGAAAAATCAAATATAATTATAGATGGTTCAAAACTTGAATATATAGACTCAACAGGGTTAGGAGCTTTAATTTACATTCTCAATCAATTAAAAGAAGACGGATTTGAAATAAAAGTTGAAGAAGTAAAACCATCAATCAAAAAGTTATTTACAATAACAAAACTTGATACTGTTTTTAAAATGGGTGAGTAAATGAAAGTTATAAAATTAAATATACCTAAGGAACCACAATTTTTTAGTTCGGTAAGACTTTTGACTTCTGGACTACTTATGAGCTATCAATTGGACTTTGACCAAATAGAGGATGTTAAAGCAGCTGTGAACGAAGGACTTAACATAGCAATGAAACATGATTGCTCATTGGATATTGACTTGGAGTACAGAATTTCAGAAGAAAAAGTTGAAATAGAAATTTCAGGATTTTGTCCAAATGTCACAGATGAAACAAGTGAAGAAACAGAACTTGCTAAGACAATAATAAATTGTTTAGTTGACGAAAGTAGAATAGAAGAAGATAAACTTCAACTTATTATAAATTTGGTTTGAAAATGAATAGAGAAGAATATTATAAATTAAACAGAAAACTTACAAAAGAAGAGCGAAGGGAACTCTTTAAAATCTACAAAGATACTCAAGACCCTGATATAAGAGATATTCTTATTGAAGAGCATCTATATATAGCAGAAATTCTTTCTAAAAAGTATGCGGGAAGAGGTATAGATTACGATGATATATACCAAGTTGCATCAATAGGTTTGATTTATGCGATAGATAGATATGATTTGAGCAGAGGATATGAATTTTCTTCTTTTGCAACACCTACAATAATAGGGGAAATAAAAAAATATTTTAGAGATAAGGGTTGGACAATAAGAGTCCCAAGAAGAATTCAAGAGTTATCTAAGAAGATAAATCTTGCAAAAAATACACTGGCTCAAAAATACCAAAGAATTCCAACTGTTGAAGATATAGCTGAATATTTGAATTCAACTCCTGAAGAGATATTGGAATCCATAGAAGCTTCAAAAGTGTATTCACCTCAATCATTAGATGTAGTATATGATTCAAGTGGGGACGATAAAGAAATAAATCTTTCAGATTTTATTGGAGAAGAAGAAAAATATTTCGACAAAATAGAAATAAATGATTTACTAGAAAAGGCGATGGTAGACTTAAATGAAGTTGAAAGGACAATATTGATTGACAGATATATGAACAAGAAAACTCAAGTTGCCATAGCTAAAAAGTTAGATATATCACAAATGACAGTATCTAGAATAGAAAAAAAAGTATTGAAAAAAATGCAAGCTGAACTCAAAAAAACAATGCAAGTATAAGAGGAAACTAAAATGAACAGGAGAAAATTTTTACTCAAGCTCAACAGAGTTGTCTTTTTATTTGAAATAGTAATATCTATATTACTTATGATAGGAATACTCATATCGGTACCTGATATATTTAAGTACTATATAAATATACTTGGTAGTGGAGCTATAGAGAGTATAGAATTATTTAAAAAGTTTTTATCACATGTATTTTTGTTGGTAATAGCTATGGAGTTTATACTTTTAATGGTTGCTCATAATGATACTACAATAGTCCATCTGGTAACACTTGTAATAGCGAGAAAAATGTTAATATATACAGAATCTTTATCTGATATTTTAATAGGTGTAATCTCGCTTGCGGTATTGTTTGTAATTAGAAAGTATTTAATTCAAACACATATGAGTTCGGAGTTGATTTCATTAGGAAATAATAAAGTATTTTCAGCATCATCGCCAATAACCAAGATAAATGAGGTATATAATTACAGTATAGACTCAAAAGGTGCTGAAACTTTAGGTGGTCTTGTTTCTAAATTACTTTCAGAAAAGGGAGAAGATTTAGAAGTTGGAAAGATGTTGGATGATGGAAAATATATTTATGAAATACAGAAAATACATGATGAGGGATTGATTGAAGAGATTTCGATACACATTTTAAAATAAGAATTTAATTTTTCGAATAAAACCAAAAAAGATTTTGTATTTTCACAAAATCTTTTTTGGTTTAATATTGAGTGATTTATATTGAATATATCTTTAAATGCTATTTAAAAATTTATCTAAGTTAACTTTGTATCTTGTATGCATTGCCTTTCCAATAAGTTTGTCATTATCAAAAGCTTTTACATCAAATACATATTTTTTACCACTTTGTTCAACCAGTTCTGCTCTGCATAAAATTTTATTTCCAATTGGTGTTGGAGCAAGATGATCTAAATTTATATTAGTTCCAACTGAAACTTCTCCACTATCTAAATCTTCTTCCATCAATTTTATACAAGTTCGCTCCATTAATGCTACTAAAAATGGAGTTGCATAAACAAATACTGATTTATTTCCTACAGCATCAGCTGTATTTTCTTTTGTAACAATTTCGGTAAGTTCTTGTGTACTACCTTTTTCCAGCATTTTAATCTCCTTATATTAGAGAGTTTCTACAAGAGTTTGAAGTCTTGTGTTAGTTTGTTCAAAAGCTGTCATTTCTAAGTCAATTTCAATTAGTAAATTCTTTATGCCAGCTTCTTGGAACTCTCTATAGTATACAGGGTAGTCAAATTCTTCAGGATCGCAGAATTTCATCATACATATCAATACAGCATCGGCATTATATTTTTTCGCCATATCAATTAGCATTTGGCCTCTTAATTTTTTAGTATCAGTTGCAAGAGCACATCCTTCTAAATTTTGCCACAACTTAGCAAGTCTTAAAAGAGGTTGATCTCCTTCAGGTACGTCATGTCTAAATTGTCTTGATTCTTGAGCTAAATCATCTGCAACAATAGCTATTTTCTTATCTTTAAATATTTGAAGTATTTCTTCAGGTTCTATCATAATACCAGTTGCTATAACTTTATAGCCATCCCATTCTTCAATAGGTAATTTTTTAATTTCAGATATTAGTTCTTTAACTAATTTAGTATGTTCTGATTTTTCCATAAACCATCTGGACTTAAATACAATATGTCTTTGAATAGGGTCAATTATATTAGGATATTGACCAGCTAGGTCTGAAAATTCTCTCATGACTTTTCTATTTTCATTGTAAATTTCAATACTATTTGTTATGGATTCATCAGATATTTTTACATTTAATATCTTTTCTAATTTATCTTTTAAGATTTCATATTCTGTAACCAAAAATTTATTTGCAGATTCTAATTTTCTGTTTTGAGGATGAGTAAATACTATAACAGGACTTTTACCCTTCCATTTTTGACTCATACATTTTAGAGTATCGCACGGTACAGAAAATACAACTGCATCTAAGTCATCATAGGCACCTTCTATTTGAAGTTCCATATTAGTTTGCATTATTGAACATGCAAAAGGAGGTAAATAAATTCTTGCTTTAGATACTTCTTTTTGTGCACCCCAAAGTCCCATAGGTAGAAAACCTGCAGCATGAATAATTTCTTCAGGTGCATATAATGGCATGACACCTACAACGCCTTTTCCTGTTTTTTCTTTATATTTTTTAACTGTTAGTTTAGGATCTTTAGAAACTTCATCCAATAAATTTATTATTTCATTAATTTTGTTCATTATTTCAACCCCTCATTTTTTTATTGGCAGACATCATCTCAGTAAGAGTTTGTATTCTGTTATCATATTGTGCTTCTGAGAAATTTCTAGGATCAGTTTGATCACCATCAAAACTAACATATGGAAGATTATTTTCTTTATTTAAAATTTCAGCTGTCTCAACGTTTAGAAGACTCATCAATTTACAACTTCTATTTAGATGGTATGCGACCCCATCACATTTACCGTTTTTAATGATTTTTCTCAATACATCAACTTTATTGTCAAGGCAAGTGTTTATATATATTCTCGTATAAGCTTCTGCCATTGAAAGCATATCTCCAGGTGTGTATTCTAAGTTCCAAAGTCCAGGATAAGCAGAGCCTGTCATTATTGAGCCATAGCCTTTAAGAGTCTTAAAAGTGTGTCCTAAATATGGCCAAATAGCTATACCTTCCCAAGTAATTCTGGATTGTTCTCCAGCCTTGTAAGGATACACTCCATTTTGCATATTTTCTTCAAGTTCATCGGCAAATTTTTTAAAAGTTAATTCAGCATAATTTTTACTTCTTGCACAAACTATAAGAGCCATATAGTTAAATAAATCAAATCCATTTAGAGGAGACGGTTCATATTTAGAAAGTGCAGCAAGTCTATTCCATTGAGCAACAGATCTTTGCGTTTGCTCTTGAACTTCTAAAAATTTATCATAGTCAAAATCTTTTCCTGTTATTTCTTCAAGTTGTCTTATTGCTTCCTTAAATTGGTCAGCAATATATTCTTTAGAATACTTAGGAATAGGCATAGTATGATTAAAAGGAACGTCTATAACTATACAAGGAATATTTAATTCTGCAGCTAAATTTTCATACCATTTTAGTAAAGTGTTGCATATATTATTGCAAGTTATTACTAAATCAGGTAGAGGAACATCTGCAGCAGGAGATTCTTCAAGTTCTTTAGGCTTCACTCCTGTCTTAGCATATTCTTTTAAAAGTTCCATATATCCTAAGTTTACTCTGGCATAAGAACATATATCTGTATTATAACCTTTTCTATCAGCAACATCTAACATAGCTAAAGAGCCTTTTCTAGCACCTATACCGGCTGCGTGAGTTTCTGGATAAACTAATGCGATATCCATGGTTACACAAAATTCAGATGGAGCTACAGAGGCTGACCAGCAAACTAATTTTCCATTTTTTTTAGCTTCACGTGCTTCTTCGTCAAGTTTGTTTTGAAAATATCCAAGCATTTCTTTAGCTTTCATATTTGATATATCTATAGTATTCATATTCACCCTTCTATTCTATAAATTTTTATTCGCCTCTTCATAAGCAAATAAAGCAGCACCTATGGCGCCTGTCATTTGTGGGTGAGGAGCTATGGTTATTTCTTTTTTTAATTCCTCTTGGAGCGCTCTAACAACACCTTGGTTTTGAGCAACTCCTCCACATAAAACTATTTTTTCCTTAATTCCTGTACGATATAAAAGACCACAAACTTTGTTAGCAGTTGAATTATGTACACCGGCTAATATATTTTCCTTAGATATGCCCTTTGATAGCTGAGAAATAACTTCAGACTCAGCAAAAACGGTACAAGTACTACTTATAGCTACCGGACTAGTTGATAATCTATCATATTCACCCATTTTTTCTAAAGGTATTTCTAAAATTTTAGCCATGACTTCTAAAAATCTGCCAGTGCCGGCGGCACATTTGTCATTCATGAAAAATTGTAGAACTTGACCTTTATCATTAACTGAAATAGCTTTTGTATCTTGTCCACCTATATCTAAAATAGTTCGAGCTTCAGGCACTAAAAAGTTAATACCTTTTGTATGACAAGTTATTTCACTTATTTGTTTATCGGCAATATCAAATGAAAATCTGCCGTAACCTGTGACAACGATTTTAGATATATCATCTAAAGTTAAATTATTATTTGAAAGAAAGGACTTAGCTTTTGCAGTAGCAATTGTTGGCCCACTTGTACCGGTTCCAGATTGTACTACAATATTTCCGATAATTTTTATTCCATCTTCAAGTATTATGATTTTAGATGATGTAGAACCGATATCTACTCCCATAGTGTACATATCAATATATCTCCTTTAAATAAATGTATTAGATTTTATTTAGAATTTATTATATTCTCTATCAATAGGATTTATAGTTTCAACAAATTCTACCAATATCCCACTATTGTACTTAGGTCTTAGAAAATTAACTATTATATCGCTTGTACCTGGAACAGCTTCACGCTCAAGCATTTGTAATCCCTTTTCTTCGTACTCTTTTCTAACTGCTTCAACATCATCAACTTCAAAGGCAATATGCGCTATACCACCTTTTCCATTATTAAAATCTTTTAAAACACCTGCTTCAGGAATGATGAATTCTATAGGACTTGAATGATCACCGGATTTTGTAAAAATTAATTTTGCTTGGTAAGCATCTACATGACCTTTGTAATCGATTTCTAAACCTAGTCTTTCAATCATTTCATAAGCTTCTTCAAGTGTAGGAAGTACAATTCCCACATGGTGCATTCTCATTGGTTTCATATAACTTCAACTCCTTAAAATTTGAAGAAAAACGATTGTCTAATGTATAACATATTGGGATTTGATTTATTTCAGAATATTTTATACAATTTAATCTCAATATAATTATAGATTTGGATAATTGAAAATGTTTTTCTCTCTTGATATAATTTTACAAAAACATCAATGGCTTTTAAATCGTCATAGTATGCCCGATGTTGAACAAAAAATTCAATTTTGAACAAAAAATTCAATAAATTCAAATGATAATTTAAATGAAAAAGTTTATGCTATATACAAGATAAGTTATTGAAAGGAATTTTGTTTCTATTTGTAAGGATAGGAGTTATGTTATGAATAAATATTCACCGGTTTTAAAAAAAATGATTGATTTTACTAATATTAAATTAATAGTACTTGCAAATGAATTAGACTATGATATCTCATACATAAGCAAGTGGTGTAATGCTTCTAAATTACCATCTCAAAAATACATAAGAACAACAAATAAAAAAATAAGTGAGGTATTATCGAGGGAAATTTTTGAACAAAACAAAGTATTAGATTTTTTTCTGGAATTTGATATAAAATTACCGGAAAATTCAAATTATCTAGAAGATTCAAAATTCATTGAAGAAAAGATTAATAAAATACTTATGAAAGAATATAAAGATTCTATTAAAAATTATGACAGTGTAGAAAACAACACCAGAATGGTAATAGGCAATAGCAATATAAAACTATTTTTAAGTGATGTAATACAAAAACAAAACTTAAAAAATGAAGAAGCTTTTACAGATTTATTAATAACCATGGATTTTATATCAGATGGAGTAGAGTATATTTTAAACTTGATAAGTGAAGTTAAAAATATAAATATAAAAATAGGTCTTGATGTTGATGATTTAGAAGGAGAAAAATCAGAAAAACTTAAAAAACTATATCAACTGTTAAATGATAAATCCAACCTGAATGTAACAATGTATAAGAATAGTGAATTCAAATACTTTAATGCAATAATAGCAAAGAATAATTTTGTGATAAACTATTCTCTTGATAAAAATAAAAAGATGGAAATAATATCTTATTCAAATGATGAGGAAGAAGTTGATAAAGCTTATAAAATTTTAGCTGCAAAATTTAAAAATGAAAATATCCTAATGAAAAATGTAAGTAGTCTTGAAATGAATAGGAGTGGCTATCGAACGGATTTTTATACAGATAATCACTTTAATATGTTCTGTTGCTATGGGTTTGAATTTTTATTACCATCCGAAATAATTGAAGACATTGCAAAAAAAGAATGTGAAAATATTAAAAAGAGAGAAAATAAAGATTTCAATGTATTGGAAAATATGTTACAAATAAAAAAACTTCAAATAGAGTGGGAAGAAATTTTTCATGAAAGAAATATAAATTTCTTCATACCTAAAGTTTCTCTTTATAAATATATACAAACGGGAAAATTAGTATATATAGATACAGAATACACCATGTCAATAGAGCAGAGAAAAGAACATTTTTTCAATGTAATTAGACTGATGAAGAAGAATAAAAATATAAAAATATATATTATAGATGGTGAAAAAGTTAGTGGTGACTTTAAAGAATTCAACATTGGAATATATTTAAATCAAAAGAAATTTTTTATAAAGAATTATGCAAGGTTTTTTAAAAATTTAGAGCCGTTTATACATACTGTAATTGATAAAAACTTAGTTGATGGCGTAAATAAATTTTTAGAAAATTTAAAGAATGGAGATAATTGTAGAGAATACACTGTTGAAGAGCTTGAAGAAAAATGGAATAATTATGGAAATATGTTTTTAAAAATTATGGAAATTTCTTCAGAGAATGTAGAAGATTAAATTTTATATCGCTTAAAAGGAGAGAGTGTCAGAATGGATAAGTTTCTGACACTCTTTTTGTGATTGATACATTTAATTTCACGTTAATAGGCTAATTAATATTTTATGAATTTTACTTCAATTTGAATTTTTAGGATAAAGTAATTTTAATTTTAATTTTAATTTTTTATTTCAAACCCATTGGTTTGTCTATAAATATTCTTGGATCCATAAATTTAAGATTTTTATCAATTATAGGCTCAAATTCCATTTGGTCTAATATATCTTTTTGTAGATCTACTCCCGGGGCGATTTCAACAAGTGTTAAACCATCTTTTTTTAATTCAAAGACACATCTCTCTGTTACATATAAAACAGGTTGAGAAACACTTCTTGCATAGTCTCCAGAAAAAGTAATTTGTTCAACATCTTTTCTGAATTTTTTAACTTGTCCTTCTTCTAAGATGTTTAATTTTCCATCTTTTATTTCTGTTTTTAATCCTTTAGTTGTGAAAGTTCCACAGAAAATAACTTTTTTTGAATTTTGCGAGATACTTATAAATCCTCCGCATCCAGCAATTCTAGTACCAAATTTTGATACATTTAGATTTCCATGAGAATCTGCTTGAGCAAGTCCGAGATAACATATATCAAGACCTCCTCCATCATAGAAATCAAATTGGTAAGGTTGATCAATTATTGCATCTGCATTTATTGACCCACCAAATCTTGGTCCTGATTGAGGAATACCTCCAACAGGTCCTGATTCAACCGTTAAAACTATGTGGTCACTTATATTTTCTTCTGCTGCAATGTTTGAAACAAGTTCAGGTATGCCTATACCTAAATTACCAACAAGGCCAGGAACAATTTCCATAGCACCACGTCTTGCTATTACTTTTTTTGCATTTAGAGGTATATAAGCATTATAATTTTTTTCAGCGATTCTTGTGTTACCTGCAAGTTCCGGTTCATAGTCTATACCGTAAGCTTGTTGTTTTAGGGAAGGTTCTTGTATTTCAACTACATAGTCAACACAAACACCGGGTATTTTAACAAGTTTAGGGTCTAAAGAACCATTTTTAACCACTTTGTTTACTTGAACAATAACTTTTCCACCACAATTGTGAACTGCTTGTGCAATTGATAAAACTTCTGTAGGAACTACTTCCAAGTCCATAGAAATATTTCCTCTTTCATCAGCAAAACTTCCTTTAATTAGAGCTATATCAAAATGCATAGCTTTATAAAAAAGTCTTTCTTCTCCACCAATGTTTATGAGTTCAACTATATCTTCTGTGGTGACATCATTTACTTTACTACCTTCTTTACGAGGGTCGGCAAAAGTATTTAGTCCAACATGAGTTACAACTCCAACTTTTTTTCCGGCAACATTTCTTAACATTTGTGCTAGAGCACCTTGAGGAACATTATAGCCCTTGATCTTATTAGCTGCCATCAAATCCATCAATTTGGGTGCTTTATTGAAATGACCTGCAATGACTGTTCCTAAAAGACCTTCGTGTGCTAAATGGTTTACTGATTTGCCATCACCGTCACCTTGACCGGCAACATAAAATAAAGTTAAATTTTTTGGACTATTAGTTTCTTTAAATCTTTTTTCTACTCCGGCTTCTAATGCTTCGGGGTTTGAACAACCAACGAAACCTGATGTTACGACAACATCATTGTCTTTTATTATCGAAAGAGCTTCTTTGAGATTTGTAAATTTGGGTATCATAATCTGCCTCCAATTATAGGATATATTTTTATAACCTATATATAATAATTATCTAAAAAGACTACCGCTTATAATAAGCTTTTGTATTTCGTTAGTGCCTTCATATATTTGAGTGATTTTTGCATCTCTCATCATTCTTTCAACATGATAATCTTTCATGTATCCATTTCCACCCAAGAATTGAACTGCTTGAGTTGTAACTTCCATAGCTGTATCTGTACAAGTAAGTTTTGCCATAGCTGCAGGGATAGTATATGGCTTATGTTCAGTTTCTGCTTGAGCTGCTTTATAAAGTAATAGTTCAGAGTATTCAATTTTAGTTCTTAGCTCAGCCATTTTGAATGCAGGATATTGTTGAGCACAAATTGGTTTACCAAATTGTTTTCTATCCATCATATATTTTCTGGCGATTTCAAAAGCGCCTTTTGCCAAGCCTAAACCTTGAGCAGCAACACCAATTCTACCACCATCAAGAGTAGCCATTGCAATCTTAAATCCTTGTCCTTCTTCACCAAGTAAATTAGAAGCAGGAACTTTTACATCCTTTAAGAACATTTCACTAACCTTAGCAGAACGAATGCCCATCTTATCTTCTATATGACCAACACTTACTCCTTCCCAAGAAGTTTCAATTACAAATGCTGATAATCCTTTAGCGCCTTTTTCAGGTTCAGTTAAGGCAAATACTATGTAATAGTCAGCTAAAGGCCCATTTGTTGAAAAACATTTTGAACCGTTAAGAATATAATTATCACCTTCTTTTTTTGCTATAGTGACACAACCGCCGGCATCTGAACCGGCATTAGGTTCTGTCAAGCCAAAAGCTCCTATAGAAGTCCCATTAAAAACAGGTGGAAGATATTTCTTTTTAATTTCTTCACTACCATATTTAAAAATAGGGAAAGCGTAAAGGGAAGCATTAACTGAATATGCAATACCAATAGAACCATCAACTTTTGAAAGTTCTTCAACAGCTATTGCATATGATATATAATCTCCACCTTGTCCACCATATTCTTTAGGATATTGAATACCATTTAAACCACATTTTCCAAGTGCTTTAAATTGTTCTATAGGAAACTCACTTTTTTCATCTCTTTCCATAACACCAGGTGCTATTTCCTTTTCGACGAAATCTCTCATAGCTTTTTGAATTACTAACTGTTCATTTGTTAAATTAAAATCCATAATTGTTCCTCCTACTTTTTTAATTACAACATAATAAGTAATTATCTACATGAATAACTTAAAACGTTTTCTATAACATACGATAAATAATTTTGCGTGGAATAAAAACAACTTAAATATGACCTAAGTTGAATAAAAGTTCAACAAGTTCAAAAAACACAAATTTTTTGTGAGATTTTGTGATAACAATTTATTTTGTTAAAACAAATAGAAATTTGATTATTACTTGATTTATTTGATAAAGAACAATAAAAAACTCATAGAAAACATAGCATAAAAAACCTCTATAAATTAGTCAAATACACAATTTGCAGTTTTTTTTAAATTGACAAAGAAATTTAAAAACTATATTATTATCACAAAATTAAATTAATTTTAGGAATTAAGAAGTAGGAGGAAATTTATGAATAGAGAATACAATGCTGTTACAAATGAAATTAAAGAACAGATTAAATCCTCTGTTGAAGGAAAAGTATATGTTGGAAATGAAATAAATGAAGATTTTTTTCATGATGAGATGCCTATTTATGGAGAAGGTATACCTGATGTGGTGGTAAGACCTAAAAATACAACTGATGTTGCAAACGTTGTTAAAATATGTTATCAAAACAATTTGCCAATTGTACCAAGAGGTGCAGGAACCGGACTTACCGGAGCAGGGGTAGCCATTAAAGGCGGAGTAATGATAGATTTAAAATCTATGAATCAAATTTTAGAATATGATGATGACAATTTTGTAGTTAGAGTACAACCAGGTGTTTATTTAAATGATTTGGCTCAAGATGCTCTTTCAAGAGGATATATGTACCCACCGGATCCGGGTGAAAAATTTGCTACAATAGGTGGAAATGTTTCTACTAATGCAGGTGGAATGAGAGCTGTAAAGTATGGAACTACAAGAAATTATGTAAAAGAAATGGAAGTTGTGCTGCCTACAGGAGAAATTACAAGATTTGGAGCAAATGTTGCTAAAACTTCAACAGGATATTCTCTTATAAATTTAATGATAGGCTCTGAAGGAACGCTTGGAATAATTACAGAGTTGACTTTAAAACTTATAACAGCACCTAAAGAGACAGTGTCTTTAGTAATTCCATATGAAAACTTAGATGATTGCATATCAACTGTTCCTAAACTATTCAGAAGTAATTTAAATCCACAGGCCATAGAATTTATGGAAAGAGAAATAGTATTGACTTCTGAAAGATTCATAGGTAAAAGTACTTTTCCTAAAGAATTAGAAGGAATTGAAATAGGAGCATACCTATTAGTGACATTTGATGGTGAAAATAGAGATATGTTGGATGATATAGTAGAAAAAGCTGCAGAAGTTGTAATAGAAGCTGGAGCAATAGATGTTTTAGTAGCTGATACGCCGGCAAAAATAAAAGATGCATGGGCGGCAAGATCATCCTTCTTAGAAGCAATAGAAGCAGAAACAGAACTATTAGATGAATGTGATGTAGTAGTACCTATAAATAAGATTGCCAAGTATATAAACTTTGTAAATAGAGAAGGAGAAAATTACGATTTCTCTGTAAAGAGTTTTGGGCATGCAGGAGATGGAAATTTACACATCTATGCTTGTTCAAATAGTATGGAAAAAGAGGAGTTTATGAGACAAGTGCATGAATTTATGACTGTTATATATCAAAAAGCTTATGAAATGGGTGGACAGATATCCGGAGAACATGGAATAGGATATGGAAAGAAAGAGTATCTAAAGCAGTTTGAAGGCGAATTAAATGTAAATTTGATGAGAGAAATAAAGAAGGCGTTTGATCCTAAATTTATTTTAAATCCAAATAAAATAATTTAAATTTGAGAGGGGAGAAATAAAATATGGCATATTTGATTTCAGAAGAAGCAAAGGATTTGCTACAAGATGTTAAAAATTTTTGTGAAAAAGAAGTAAAAGAACAATGTAAAGAGTTTGATAGAACAGGTGAATGGCCGGAAGAAATATATAATAAGGCAATAGAACAAGGATATTTAGCATTGGAAGTTCCAGAAGAATTTGGCGGACCAGGGCTTTCAAGAGTTGATGTAGCAGCACTAATAGAAGAAATGGCAAAGGCAGATGCAGGTTTTGCAACTACTGTTTCAGCCTCAGGACTTGGAATGAAACCGGTTTTAATTGCAGGAAATGAAGAACAAAAGAAGTGGGTTTGTGACAATGTACTTGAAGGAGGAATAGGAGCTTTTTGTCTAACAGAACCTGGTGCAGGAAGTGACGCAGGCTCTGGAGTTACAACTGCAATTCTTGATGGGGATGAATATGTATTAAATGGAAGAAAGTGTTTTATAACTAACGGAGCAGTTGCATCATTCTATTGTGTAACAGCTATAACTGATAAATCTGTAGGTTCAAGGTCTATGTCTATGTTTTTAGTACCTGCCGGAACAAAAGGATTATCTGCTGGAAAAGAAGAAGATAAGATGGGAATTAGAACTTCAAATACTTGTGATGTAGTATTTGAAGATTGTAGAATTCCTGCAAAAAATTTAATTGGAGAAGTTGGAAAAGGTTATTCAATAGCCATGCAAACTTTAGACCAAGCAAGAGCTTGGATGGGATGTATCGCAGTTGGAATTGCCCAAAGAGGAATAGATGAGGCTTTTAAATATACAAATGAGAGA
>NZ_JAXDSS010000021.1:0-31897 GCF_034090345.1 Peptoniphilus sp.
TTTTATATTGCTTAAAAATTAAATTAAAGTTTATTTGGAATGTAGTTTGAAATTGAGGAAATATTAATTGACATAACACAAATATTAATGTATATTTAGTCGAGGAAGAAATTACTTTTAATTTAGTGCGGGACGCTAAAAAGGTAAATGTATATCTTTTTGGCTTAGTGCGCTCCAAGTGAGGAGGAAATATGCTAAGACATTTAATACAACCGTTAGATTTTACAACTGAAGAGTTTGATTATTTATTTAGACTGGCAAATAAGATTATACAAAATCCTGAAAATTATTTGGATGTTTGTAAGGGGAAATTATTGGCCAGTCTTTTTTTTGAGCCTTCTACAAGAACAAGATTATCTTTTGAGTCTGCAATGCTAAGACTTGGGGGACAAGTTGTTGGGTTCTCTGATGCGAAAGTATCTTCAACAGCCAAGGGAGAGTCTTTACAAGACACCATAAGGACTGTGGAAAATTATGCTGATATATGCGCAATGAGACATCCTAAAGAAGGCGCGGCACTACTTGCGGCTAAGGCAATGACAAGAATGCCTATAATCAATGCCGGAGATGGAGGACATCAACATCCAACTCAAACTCTTACTGATTTATTGACCATAGATTATTACAAAAAAAGATTTGATAATTTGACAATAGGTGTTTGTGGGGACTTAAAATTCGGAAGGACAATACACTCTCTTGTAAGGGCGATGAACAGATATGAGGGAGTGAAGTTTGTGTTCATATCTCCTGAGGAATTGAAAATGCCTAAGACTTTTAAAGATGAGATTGCTGAGGAAAATTATATTGAAACTTCTGATTTATCTGAGGCAATTAAAAATGGCTTGGATATCTTGTATATGTCAAGGGTTCAAAGGGAAAGATTTGTATCTGAGGAAGAGTATTTAAGACTAAAGGACTTCTTTATTTTGGATAAGGAAAAGATGAATTTGGCTAAGGAAGATATGATAGTTCTCCATCCGCTTCCAAGGGTAAATGAAATTTCAACGGAGATTGACGACGACCCAAGGGCTGTTTATTTTGAACAAGCCAGGTTTGGGATGTATGTGAGAATGGCGCTTATAATGTTCTTATTGGGATTGGAGGCTTAAGATGATAAATGTATCAAAGATAAAAAAGGGGATAGTGCTTGATCATATTGAAGCCGGAAAGGCCAAGGTTATCTACACTGCACTTAAGTTAGACCAAGTTCAGGACCCTGTAGTTATAATGCAATCTATACCGTCAACTGCAATGGGCAAAAAAGATTTGATAAAGATTGAAACTGATTTTGAACTGGATTATACTGTACTCGGCTTAATTGCTCCAAGAACTACTGTAAATTTTGTAGAGGGCGGAGAAAGAGTCAAGAAAGTTAGACTTGAGTTACCTAAAGAAGTTGAAGGTATAATGAAGTGTAAGAATCCAAGATGCATCAGCAATATTGAAAAGGTAAAGGACCACAAATTTACTTTGGCAAATGCTGAAACTGAAGAATATAGATGTGAATACTGTGATTCACTTACTAAATATAACGAGTAGATATGGCAAGAGTAATATATAATAAACAAATAGATTTAAATTACTACTTGATTAAGATAGATCAGGTAGATGATGTAAAACCGGGACAATTTTATATGCTTAGAGCGTGGGACAAGTATCCTACGCTTTCAAGACCGATTTCAATATATGATGTTGAAGATGACGGGATAGTGTTCTTTTATGAAGTAAGGGGAGAAGGGACGAAGATAATAAGGGATTTAAAAGTCGGAGATGAGATAATGGCTGATGGCCCTCATGGAAATCATTTTTGCTATGAAAATATAGATGAGATTTCTTTGGTTGGGGGTTCTGTTGGAGCGGCTCCTTTTTATTATTTAGTTAAGTGCTTGAAGAGAGAAAATCCTGAAGTTAAAATAGATTTTTATATTGGAGAGCGAGAAACTCAAAATCTTGAGAAGGCATTTGAAGATTTGGAAGTAAATTTTATAATCAAAAAGGGTGGACTTATTACTGAAGTTTTAGAATTTGATAAGAAGTTGATATACACTTGTGGTCCAAGTGCAATGATGCAAGCCGTTGAAAGTTTGGGGACACAAAATGGCTGCAAGGTATATGTGTCTTTAGAAAATCGTATGGGCTGTGGAGTTGGAGCGTGTCTTTCTTGTTCATGTAAAACCAAAACCGGAAATAAGAGAGCGTGTGTTGAAGGACCTGTATTTGATGGGAGTGAATTGGTATGAGAACTGAAGTTGAAATTTTTGGGAAAACTTTAAAGAATCCACTGCTTCCGGCTTCAGGTACTTATGGTTATGGAGAGGCATACGAGAGCTATTATGCTCCAAGTGAATTGGGGGCTCTAATATCAAAGGGAATAACATGGAATCCAAAGCCGGGCAACGAAGGAATTAGGATTTGGGAAACTCCTAGTGGCATCTTAAATTCAATTGGACTTGAAAATCCGGGAATACATGAATTTTTAAATGGGAAGCTTCAAAAAATGCAGACCTTAAATGAAAATATTATTGTAAATCTTGGTGGAAATACAATTGAAGAATACATCAACAGTGTGGAATTGTTAAATGAACACGATTTTTTTGCAATAGAGTTGAATATATCTTGTCCTAATGTCAAAGAGGGGGGAATGGCTTTTGGAATAGAGTCTGAAACTGCAGCTGAAGTTACAAAAATTGTAAAAGCTCATACAGAGCATAACTTGATTGTAAAGTTATCTCCCAATGCACGGGATGTTGTAGAGTGTGCAAAAGCTGTTGAAGAAGCGGGAGCAGACAGTGTATCACTAATAAATACCGTGCTTGGAATGGCTATAGACCCTTATGCAGAGAGGACTGTATTTAACAATGTATACGCCGGGCTTTCAGGACCTGCTGTAAAACCTATTGCGCTTAGAATGGTGCATCAAGTTGCAAAAAATGTGAGCATACCTGTGATAGCGGCCGGAGGGATTTCCACCGGGCTTGATGTAGTAGAATTTATGATGGCAGGTGCCACACTTGCTCAAATAGGTACGGCTAATTTTATGAATCCAAATGCAGTAATGGATATTTTAAAAGATTTTGAAGAGTTTTTAAAGGGGAAAAATATAACAGCCAAGGATTTAATTGGAATAGTTTAAGATAGAAATAGTTAATGAGAGTTAACTATTTTTTATTGCAAAAGTTATTGTAAAAAATTGTCCAAAAATTATATATTGTGGGTAATATAAAATATATTAGTTTTGGGAGGTAAGCATGAAAGGGATAGTTATATATTCATCTAAGACGGGAAACACTAAAAGAGCTGCAGAGTATATATATGAAGGATTAAAGGATGTCGCTGAGATGGATTTAGCCAGTGTAGATGAAAATAAAAAAATTGATGATTATGATTTTGCACTTTTAGGAGGGTGGATAGATAAGGCACTGCCGGATGGGAAGATTAAAAAGGTCCTAGATAAGACAAAACAAAAAAATTTGGGTTTGTTTATGACACTTGGAGCTATGCCGAATTCTGAACATGGACTCAAGGTAAAAGAAAATTTGGAAGCTATGTTAGTTGATAAAAATTCTCTTGGAGAGTTCAGATTGCCGGGATTAGTAGATCCTATTCTCATAAATAAATTAAGAGGATTTGCAGCGAAGGTGATTCCGGCAAAAATAAGGGAACAAATGATTGAAGCCGGGCTAAAGTCCAGAATGGCAACTGAAGAAGAATTAGAAGAGGCTGTTTTATATTTTAAAGAGAATTTAAAAAAAATAATGTGAGCTTTAGGTTTTTAATGTTCTGTATTTTGAGAATATTAAAAACCTAATTTATTTTAAAAAGTTAATTTAAATTAAATACAATTGATGAACACTATATTTTTTAAAAAAGGTAAATACTATGTGGTATAATTTAATTGAAAATGTATTTTGAAATTTTTTATAGCATTATTAAGATTTATCAAAAATTCTCCAGAAGTCTTTTAAAAATAGAGGGCGTGGGGTATAATATTTTACGGTAAGTCGTTTGCAAATAGATGAGGTGATGTGTTGAGTTTTTCATTTGATGTAAAGAATGAGTTGGCGAGGATTAAACTCAACGATCTTGCAGATATTATTGCCGAATTATCAGCTTACATAAGAATGTGTGGAGCGCTACAACTTTCCGGAGATGGGATAAGGGTTAGGTTCAACACAGAGAATGCTGCAATCGGTAGAAGGATTTTCACTTTTTTGAAAGACTTCTATTCTAAGGATGTAGAGGTTAAGATATCTCAATCAAGACAATTAAAAAAGAATAATATATATACGATTGTGCTTGAGGATGAAAATGCTTGTAAGCTTCTATTTTACGATTCCGAGTTTATAAGCGGTGAAAACGTATTTGTACAGAGCTATTCTCCATACAGAGTAATTAGGTGGGATAGTGCAAAGAGAGCTTATATTAGAGCTGCGTTTTTGGGAGCGGGCTCAATTTCCAATCCGGAGAAGTATTATCATTTGGAGTTTGTTTCAAATAACGAGGAACATGCAAACTTCGTGAGTGATATTTTAAATGAATACTGCTTAAATTCCAAAGTCATAGCGAGAAAAGAGTATTTTATAACTTATATAAAGGGTGCGGAACAGATATCTGATTTACTTAGCTTGATGGGTGCTCAAAGGTCTATGCTCAAGTTTGAAGATATCAGAGTTTATAAGGACTTAAATAATAATGTAAATCGCTTAGTTAACATGGAAAGTGCCAACTTGAACAAAATAGTAAATAATTCTGTAAAACAGGTTATTGATATAAATTTAATAGAAGAAAAACTTGGGTTGAATTCTCTACCTGAATCTTTGCAACAAGTGGCAAGGTTGAGGTTGGAAGATGAGTCTCTAAGTTTGAAAGAAATTGGTATGATGCTAGACCCAAAAATAGGAAAGTCTGGAGTAAACCATAGATTTAACAAGATAAGAGAAATTGCAAATGAAATAAGAGGTGAACAAAATGGTTACAAAGAAAGTAACATTGAGTAATGAAGATGGGTTACATGCACGTGCAGCAGCATTGTTTGTGAGAACAGCCAACAGATATAAATCAGAAATAACTCTCACAGCAAGAGGGGAATCTGTAAATGCAAAAAGTATCATAGGGATTATGTCTTTAGGGGCATTTAGTGGTGAAGAAATCACCATTACTTGCGATGGTGAAGACGAGACTAAGGCAGTTGACAATTTAATAGACTTGGTAGAAAATAAATTTATAATGATATAAGTTGATAGAGTTTTAATATTAATATTAAAACTCTTTTTTAGTATAAATTATAGAAGAGGGATAATTTGAATGATTTTGTACACCTTCATGTCCATAGTGAATATTCACTTTTAGATGGGTCTTCGAGGATTAAAGAGTTACCGAATAGAATAAAAGATTTGGGAATGAATGCTGTTGCGCTCACAGACCACGGGAATATGTATGGAGCGATTCAGTTTTATAAGGCCTGTAAAGAGGCGGGAGTAAAGCCGATAATGGGATGTGAAGTATATGTAACAGAAGAGAGTTATTTAAAATTTGACAGGAGCAACAAGAGATACCATTTAATATTATTAGCTGAAAACAACGAAGGCTTTAATAATATTATGAAGATAGTTTCTGAAGGTTTTGTCCACGGTTATTACTATAAACCTAGAGTAGACCACGAAGTTCTAAGGAAGTATAGCAGGGGAATAATTGCCACTAGCGCATGTCTTGCCGGGGAAGTTCAAAGGAAATTGCATTCCGGAGATTATGATGGAGCAAAAGAAACGGCTCTTAACTATCAAGATATTTTTGGAAAGGGAAATTTCTTTTTAGAGTTACAAGATCATGGAATCTTGGCTCAGAAAAAAGTGAACCAGCTTTTGAGAAAGTTATCGATTGAAACGGGGATAGAATTAATAGCTTCAAATGATGCTCATTATTTAAAGCAAGAAGATGCAAGCGCACATGACGTTTTGTTGTGTATTCAAACAGGAACTGTTATAAATGCGGAAAAGAGAATGAAGTTTGAGACTGAGGAATTTTATCTAAAGAGTTACGAAGAAATGGCTCAAATATTTCCAAATGATTTACAAGCTCTTGAAAATACTGTGAAAATTGCAGATAGGTGTAATGTTGAAATAGAGTTTCACAATTTACACTTACCGCATTTTGAAGTTCCTGAAGGGTATGACAATGTAAGCTATTTGAGAAAACTTGCAGAGGACGGTTTAAAAGCCAGATATAGAGATGTTACGGACGATATAAAGAAGAGATTTGAGTACGAATTCAACACCATAATAACTATGGGATATACTGATTATTTTTTGATTGTCTGGGACTTTATAAGATATGCAAAAAGTGTTGATATTCAAGTTGGTCCCGGGAGAGGTTCAGCAGCGGGGTCAATAGTTTCGTATGCGCTTGGAATAATTGATATAGACCCGTTGAAATTCAATTTGCTATTTGAAAGATTTTTAAATCCGGAGAGAGTTTCGATGCCGGATATAGATATAGATTTCTGCTATGAGAGAAGAGAAGAAGTAATTGAATATGTAATAAGAAAATATGGTGCTGAAAATGTAGCTCAAATAGTAACTTTTGGTACATTGGGTGCAAGGGGTGCATTAAGAGATGTTGGTCGTGCCCTGGACATAAGCTATGGAAGAGTGGACTACATCGCCAAACAAGTTCCTGAAGAACTTAATATGACAATTGAAAAAGCTCTTGGAATGAGTCCGACTTTAAAAAAGGAATATGAAACTTCTGATGAAACCAGGTATTTGATAGATACGGCTTTAAAGCTTGAAGGACTTCCAAGGCACACCTCAACTCATGCGGCAGGGGTAGTAATTTCAAAAGACGAAGTTACAAATTATGTTCCGCTCACGAGAAACGGAGATATAATAGCTACTCAGTTCAACATGATCGAGCTTGAAGAGCTTGGACTTTTAAAGATGGATTTCTTAGGGCTTAGAACTCTTACGGTAATAAGAGATGCTCTGAAGTTAATTGAAGAAAATCATGGGATAAAGATTGATTTTTCTCTTGTGGAATTGAATGACCCGAAGATACTTGAGATGTTTGCAAGAGCTGAAACTCTTGGCGTATTTCAATTTGAATCTCAGGGGATGAGAAATTTCTTGAGGGAATTAAAACCGGACGCTTTTGAAGATTTAGTTGCTGCAAATGCTCTGTTCAGACCGGGACCAATGAGTCAAATTCCAAAGTTCATAGAATCTAAGCATAATTCCGAACTTTTGTCCTATCCACATCCTCTAGTCGAAGATATTTTATCCACTACTTATGGGTGCATTGTATATCAAGAACAGGTTATGCAAATTGTTCAAAAAGTAGCCGGCTATTCTCTTGGACAAGCTGACTTGTTAAGACGTGCCATGAGTAAGAAAAAGATGTCTGTAATGGAAGAGGAGAGACAAAACTTCATTTATGGCAAGGAAGAAAATGGCGAATTGGTTATAGCCGGAGCTATAAGAAATGGAGTAGATGAGAAGACTGCCAATAAAATCTATGATTTAATGATAGATTTTGCAAATTATGCATTTAACAAGTCACATTCTGTTGCGTATTCGGTAGTAGCTTATAGAACGGCTTATCTGAAATATTATTATCCGGTTGAGTTTATGGCTGCGCAGATAACTTCGTTTATGGGAAGAATGTCTCAAGTTTCGCTGTATGTAGAAGAGTGTAAGAGGCTTGGAATAGATATATTGCCACCTGATATAAATAAGAGTTTTAAAAAATTCACTGTTGAAGATGGAAAGATAAGATTTGGGTTAAAAGCTATTAAGAATATGGGCGAGAACTTTATCGATGCTGCTGTTGAAGCCAGAGAAAAGGGTGGAGAATTTATATCTCTTAACGACTTTGTAAAGAGAGTTGCTGAAATAAATCCGAGTGCAGTAAATAAGAGAGCCCTGGAGTATTTAATAAAGTGCGGAGGGCTGGACTGTTTAGGAGGAAACAGAACTCAGTATTTGGCAGTTTACGAAAAAACTGTTGACAATGTATTGGGTACTCTTAGAAATAATATAAGCGGACAGTTTTCAATTTTTGAAGAACAGAAAATGAATGAGGAACTACCAAGACTAAAAGATTTCACACAAAAGGTCAAACTTGAATTAGAGAAAGAAATATTGGGAATATATATATCAGGGCATCCGTTGGACGATTATGTAGAGTTGATAAACAGAATGAGTTCTACAAATTCAAACCGAATTATGGAAGAGTATTCTATGAATACAAATTTAATTATGAGAAATTTGAGAGTTGCAGGTATAATAAAGAGTAAGCGAATTCTCATAACTAAAAACAAAAAGATGATGGCATTTGCAACTCTTGAAGATATTTTAGGGCAAATTGATTTGGTTATTTTTCCAAATGTATATGAAAAGTACATGGATATTATTGTCGAAGAAAATGTCGTGTTGGTAGAGGGGCATATACAAGCGTCTGAAATTGAAGAGCCTAAGATATTGGTGGACTCAATAAGTCTTTTGAAAGATTATGAAGATGAGTTAAAAAGTGTTAAAAAGTTGTATTTGAGTTTGAGAAGTAAAGAATCAAACTTGCTAAATTCTGTTAAAGCTGAATTGGTAAAATATTCTGGAGATATACCTGTAATATTTTACTTTGAAGATGAGAAAAAAGCTTACGCAACTGAAAAGAAATATTGGATTGACGAGAACAGAGCGGAAGATTTGAGAAGTGGTTTGAAAGCTTATATTGGTGATGGAAATAAATTTATATTGAGGTAATTATGGGGAAAATAGCTATACTTACAAGCGGTGGAGATGCTCCGGGGATGAATGCAGTTATAAGAGCTGTGGTTAGAACTGCAATTTACAAGGGAGTTGAAGTCTATGGAGTTAAGAACGGATATGAAGGCTTGATAGATGGGAATTTGATAGAGATGAATGAGTCTTCTGTGGCGGATATAATTCACAGAGGGGGGACAATCCTCGGAACTTCAAGATCAGAGAGATTTATGACTGAAGAGGGACAATTAAAAGCTATAAATATTTTAGAAATATTTGGGATAGATAAGTTAATAGTGGCCGGTGGCGATGGAAGTATGAAAGGTGCAATGGCACTTTCAAAACACGGCATTGACGTGATGGGTATTCCGCTTACAATAGATAATGACATGGGCTATACAGATTATACAATTGGATTTTTTACGGCAATTACAACTGTAATGGATGCAATTTCTCATATAAGAGATACTACTGAATCTCACGGCAGAGCGAATGTTGTTGAGGTAATGGGGAGAAATTGTGGGGATATTGCCCTATATGCTGGAATAGCTTCCGGTGCTGAAAACATATTAGTTCCGGAGAGGAAGTTTGATTTAGATGAAATAGCTAAAAAAGCTTTGGTTGGGAAAAATAGAGGCAAGAGACACCACATCATAATTGCAGCAGAGGGTGCCGGAAATAGTTTTGAAATAGCAGAAAAATTTGAAGAGTTAACGGGAATAGATACTAAAGTTACTATTTTAGGTTATATTCAAAGAGGGGGAAGCCCTAATGTATCTGATAGGATAATGGCCTCTGCTATGGGAAGCAAGGCTGTGGAGTTTATTTGCGATAATGAAGGTAGTCATGCAATAGGTATTAAAGATGGAACTGTTGAAGTATTTGATTTAGAAGAAGCGCTAAATACTAAGAAAGACTTCAAAGATGATTTAAAGCATATACTTGAAGTGACATCTATTTGAGGAGATTTTATGAAAAAGACTAAAATAGTGGCAACAATAGGCCCGGCAACGGAATCAAAGGAAATATTAAAACAACTTTTTACAGAGGGAGTTGACGTTTGTAGACTTAACTTTTCTCACGGGAGTCACGAAGAACATCAAGTTAAAATTGATAGAATAAAAGAAGTTAGGGAAGAAATGGGTCTTCCGGTGGCGATAATGTTAGATACAAAAGGCCCTGAAATAAGACTTGGGCTTTTTAAAGATTCTATGGAAGTTCGTCTTGAAAGCGGAGACAACTATACACTCACAAATAGAGATGTTGAAGGGGACGAAACTATAGCCTCTATATCGTATGCCGATTTACCTAGAGACATTACAGTTGGCTCAAGAATACTTATAGACGATGGGTTAGTTGGTCTCAGAGTACTTTCAAAGACAGATACAGATATCTATACAGAAGTTGAAAATGGAGGGGTAATTTCTCAAAGGAAGGGAGTTAACGCTCCCGGAGTGGACTTAAAATTACCTCTATTAAACGATAAAGATAAAGCTGATATAATTTTTGGGGTTAAAAACGATATAGACTTTATCGCAGCGTCTTTCGTAAGAAGTAAAGAAGATGTGTTGGAGATTAGAAAAGTTCTTGAAGATGCCGGAAACTATGACATTAAAATTATTTCAAAGATAGAGTCGGAACAAGGGTTGGCTAATTTAGACGAAATACTTGCCGTTTCTGATGGTATAATGGTTGCCAGAGGGGATTTGGGAGTTGAAATCCCAACGGAGAGAGTTCCCCTTGCTCAAAAAGAAATGATTAAAAAATGTAATATTGCCGGCAAGTCAGTAATTACTGCAACTCAAATGTTGGATTCTATGATGAGAAATCCAAGACCTACCAGAGCTGAAGCCAATGACGTTGCAAATGCGGTACTAGATGGGACAAGTGCGGTTATGTTATCCGGGGAAACTGCAAGTGGGAAATATCCGCTAAATGCTGTAAAGGTGATGAGAGAAATTGTAGAAGTGACAGAAGATTCTATAAATTATCAAGAACTTTTAGAAAAACAAATTTCTGAAATTTCAACTTCTGTGACAAATGCAATAGGAAAGAGTACTTGTACAATAGCTCAAGATTTAAGCGCAAAGGCAATTATTACAGCGACGACATCAGGTTCTACAACAAGGGCGATTTCAAAGTTCAGACCTAAGTCTACAATAATAGCTGCGACAACTTCAGAGAGAGTTAGAAGACAACTTGCTTTGACATGGGGTGCAGTTTCAATATTGGTGCCGGCTTTAAACACAACAGATGAAGTTTTCAAAAATTCAATAGACAGAGTTATTGAAGAAAAGCTTGTTGAAGAAGGAGACGTAGTAGTAATTACAGCAGGGGTACCGGTTGGTCTTTCGGGTTCAACAAACTTGATTAAAGTACAAACTATAGCAAAGGTACTGACTCAAGGCACAGGCATTGGAAAAGAGTTGGTAACTGGAAGAGCTGTGGTAGTAAACTCGGTAAATGATTTAATCAATAATTTTAAAGAAGGCAACATACTTGTTGTGTCAAATACAGACAAAGAGATAATTTCATTTGTTGAGCGTGCGGGTGGAATCATAGCTGAAGCTGCCGGATACACTTCACATGCGGCAATTACTGCAATAAGTTTAGGTATTCCAACAATTGTTGGAGCTGATGGAGCTCTTACAAGGATAAGCACCGGGGATATTGTGACAATAGACCCTTCAGAGGGAACAGTTCGTAAAGGAATATACTAATTCTTAACTATTGAAACAAAATTGACTCCTAACTGTAACTGTATTAGAGTTGATATACTGTTTATGTAGGTTAGAATATATGATAAGGAGATGATTACAATGAAAAAGAAAATTTATTCATTAATGCTTGTACTTACATTTTTAATAACATTATCAGTGAAAGTAGAAGCTAGAACAGAGTATGCAACATTACCAAGATTTGATGTCACACTTAATGGGCAAAAAGTAGATAACACATATGCTGAGTATCCACTTTTAGTTTACAAAGACATCACATACTTCCCGATGACTTATCACACATCAAGATTTTTAGGTGTTGAAACAAATTGGAGCGAAGCAACGGGGCTAAAGATAAATAAGACAGGTATTGCAGGAAGGTTTGAATTCTATCAAACTAAGGTTAAAAATAATGACAGATATCAAGTTTCAGTACCTGAATTTGCAATTGCCGTAAATGGGAAATCTATAAACAACAGAACAGAACAATACCCACTTCTAACATTCAGAGATGTGACATATTTCCCAATGACTTGGAGATTTGGCGTTGATGAATTTGGTTGGGACTATGACTTCACACACCAAAAAGGATTGGTAATCAATTCTAAAAAAGCTGAAATAACAAAATCTGATATAAAGATTGAGGAAAAGAAAAGTAAATTTGAAGACTACTCAAAAACTGAATTCTACAATGGAAATTACTATGTTGTTAAAACAGATGGAACTTCTTACAGATTATTCAAAGATAGTTTGATAGGAAATAAATCTGAACAAGTTTCAGACATGGAAATTAAATCATTTATCCGTGAAGGAAATAAATTACTATTTTCTTCCGGAGATGGTTACTATAGCTATGATTTAGAAAAAGGCAGAATAAGCAAAGAATCTTCAATAGTCAACAAAAATATATCAGCAGCTACAGCCATCAATCTTGGCAACACAACTTTCTATGTAGAAAGCAAAGAGGGAACAGTTTTAACTGAAAAGGGCGAAAAAGTAAACAACGGAGCAGCTTATATGAGCAGTACTAAAGTTGGAGACTATACAATAATAAGATTTGCTTCAAAGGCAAATTCTGATAAGAGCCAAATTTATGATAGAGCCGGTAGAATGGTTTACAACACTGACAAAGAAATAGCAGATGTAAAAATGGAAGGATATCAATTAAACTTTACTATTAAAAATGCAAATGGTACAGATAGCCAAAGAATTTCAATAAGATAAAATATGACGGTTATTGCTTAAAAAGAGTAATAGCCGTTTCTATTGTAATTTTTTTAAGTTGGATATAAATTTAAACATAATAAAAGGATTGAGAAGATGGCAGAGGCGGAGTTTAACAGTGGACTTTAACGATATCTTTGAATATATTTTTTTATTACAAAAAAATATTTTATGTAAATCTTATCAGAAAAGTTACAAAGATATATAATTGGGTAAAATATAAAATATATGAAAAGAGGTGAGACTATGGATGCTATATACACCTACCAAGGGGCAGTTTCAAGTGAACTTGAACAGATAAAACCTTTTGTTGAGGATGTGTTAAAGCGAATAAAAAAATATATATTTGATGAAGAAACAATTTTTGATTTGAAACTAATTCTTGACGAGTTGGTGGTGAATGGAGCATTACATGGTAATGAACTCAATCAAGAAAAGTATGTTTATTTAAATGTCGTACTAAAAGACACTTCTATCACTATAAGAGTAGTAGATGAGGGATGTGGAATTATAGAATATTCTTCAAATGATTGCTTTAATAGTGAAAAATGTAGTGGGAGAGGGCTCATATTAGTAGAAGCACTCACAGATAAATTAATTTTTAATAAAAATGAAGTAATTGTTTTGAAGCACTTTTAATATTATAAATATTTTTAGCTAAATCACCTTATTTAAGGTGATTTTTATATACAAATAAACAAGCTGTGATATAATTTTTAGAGATTGGAGTGAAAAGATGAATAAAAGAGACGATATAAGAAATATAGCTATTATTGCACACGTAGACCATGGCAAGACAACTCTTGTAGATGCATTATTAAAACAATCGGGTATTTTTAGGGAAAATCAAGTTGTAGAAGAGAGAGTAATGGACTCAAATGCAATAGAGAGAGAAAGAGGAATTACAATCCTTTCAAAAAACACATCTGTAATGCACGGTGGAGTTAAGATAAACATAATAGATACTCCAGGACATGCTGACTTCGGAGGAGAAGTTGAACGTGTATTAAAGATGGTAAACGGGGTTGTCCTTTTAGTAGATGCATTTGAAGGACCGATGCCTCAAACTAAATTTGTTTTAAAAAAGGCATTTGAATTAGATTTACCGGTAATTGTTGCAATAAATAAAATAGATAGACCCGGGGCAAGACCTGAGGCTGTAGTAGATGAAGTGTTAGATTTATTTATAGATTTGGGAGCTAGTGATGATGCTCTTGAAAGTCCTCACGTATTTACATCAGCAAAAACGGGAATAGCAAAGCTTGATTTAAGTGATGAAACAACAGACATGAGTGCTTTATTTAATACCATAATCGACTATATACCGGCACCTGATTATGATATAGAAGCACCGTTTCAAGTTTTGATTTCAACTATAGACTACAATGATTATGTTGGCAGAATTGGGGTAGGGAAAGTTGAAAGAGGACAGTTCAACCAAGGCGACACGGTAGTAATAGTAAACAAGGAAAAACCTGAACTATGTAAGAAAGTTAAGATAACAAATATATATGAATATGAAGGACTTGAAAGAGTACCGGCTGAAACGGCAAAGGCGGGAAGTATAGTTGCAGTTTCCGGAATTGAGGATATAAACATAGGAGATACAATAGCTTCTACAGAAGATCCAACCCCATTGGAATTTGTAAAGATTTCAGAGCCTACACTATCTATGAATTTTTCGGTAAATGATTCTCCATTTGCAGGACGTGATGGTAAATTTGTAACTTCAAGGCAAATTAGAGCAAGACTTTTCAGAGAACTCCAAACAGACGTTGGACTTAGAGTTGAAGATACTGATTCAACAGATTCTTTTAAAGTTTCAGGAAGAGGAGAACTTCACCTTTCAGTCTTAATTGAAAATATGAGACGTGAAGGATATGAATTCCAAATTTCTAAACCGGAAGTTCTTTACAAGACCATAGATGGGAAATTATATGAGCCAATGGAAATTGTTACAATAGATGTTTCAAATGAACATGTTGGAAGCGTAATAGAAAAACTGGGAAGACGTAAAGCAGAACTTGTTTCAATGCAAGAGCCAACAGGTGGATATGCAAAACTTGAATTTAAAATGCCGGCACGTGGATTAATAGGATATCGTTCAGAATTTATGAGTGATACAAAGGGAAATGGTATATTAAATACACTTTTCTTAGATTATGAACCATATAAGGGTGATATACCAAGACGTATGGACGCTTCAATAGTATCTTTTGACACAGGTACAGCATCTGCTTACGGACTTAACAATGCTCAATCAAGAGGATATTTATTTGTAAGACCTTCAGAAGAAGTATATGAAGGTCAAGTTGTCGGGCAATCTCCAAAAGGTGTTGAAATTGAAGTTTCAGTAACTAAGACAAAGAAACAAAGCAATGTTAGAGCTTCAGGAGCAGATGAAGCACTTAAACTATCTCCAACGGTAGATATGTCTTTAGAAGAAGCGCTTGAATTTATTGAAGATGATGAGTTGATAGAAGTTACTCCGGTAACCTTTAGAATAAGAAAGAAAATTTTAAATTCACAAATAAGATATAAATCTAAAAAAAATAAGTAGGTGGTAAAGTGTTTACACCATTTTTTAGCATGGATAGAGTAGTTAGTTTCTTCTCTGCGTATGGAATAATTTTTATATTAAACTTAGTTTTTTCTGTGATAATTATTTTTGCAGAGAAGAGAAAACCAACATCTACATTGTTGTGGGTTATGGCAATTAATTTTTTACCAATAATAGGATTCATACTCTATTTGATATTAGGACAAGATCTTTCAAAGATAAAAATTTTCGACAAAAAAGAGAAAATTGAAAAGAAGATGTACTATATTGCAAGAAACCAAATAGCTAGATTGGAAAGAGAAGTTGAAAAAGGCGAAAGCATATATGGCTATTTGGATATGATTCACATGTTTAATATGGGTGAAAATGAAATAATGTACTCCAACAATCAAATTGAAAGATTTATAGATGGGGAAAGTTATTTTAAAACTTTGATAGATGATATTAAAGCGGCAAAGACTTCGATTTATATCCAGTCATATATTTTCAAATCTGATAATTTGGGAACAGAGATTATAAATCTTTTAAAAGAAAAAGCTAAACAGGGATTGGAAGTAATCCTATTAGTAGATGGTATGGGCGGAAGAAAATTTAAGAGTAGGGATAGGAGAGGACTCCTAGAAACCGGAGTAAAAGTAGAAGTGTTTTTCCCGGGAATTTTTAAAAACATCAATACGCGTATCAACTACAGAAATCATAGAAAGATAATTGTAATAGACCATAAAATTGGATATGTCGGAGGATACAACATAGGAGATGAATATATTTCAAAGAGCAAAAAATTTGGATTTTGGAGAGATACTCATCTTAGAATAGTTGGAGATGCCATTCGAGGTCTAGAATTTAGATTTTATCTTGATTATAAATTTGCATCCGGCAAAAGAGCCAGTATGGCACCGATGACATTTATTAAAACTGAAAAAGATTTGGAGGCCAAAGGTTCAGAAGTTTGTATAGTTACCAGTGGGCCGGACACAAAAGTTGACTCTGTTAGAAACGGATATGAAAAGCTGATAACAAAAGCAAAGAAGAGAATTTTTATACAAACTCCATATTTTGTTCCGGACGAAGGGCTTTTTAAATCACTTAAAGTCGCAGCTCTTTCAGGAGTGGAAGTAAATATAATGATACCGAGAATAAGGGACCATATATTTGTACATTGGGCTTCACTTTCATTTATTGGAGAGTTGTTGCATTGGGGTTGCAAGGCATATTACTATGAAGGCGGTTTTCTGCACAACAAGATAGTTATTTCAGATGATGTAGTATCAAGCGTGGGCACTGCCAACTTTGATATAAGAAGTTTTGAACTCAACTTTGAAGTAAATGCATTTATTTTTGATAGAGATATGAATGCTAAATTAGTTGAAGACTTCTATAGAGACGTTGAGAGCTCAACAGAAATAACATTGGAAAATTACAAAAACAGACCTTGGCATATAAAGGTGCGAGAGGGTTTCTCAAGACTTTTATCGCCAATACTCTAAGAGGATAGAATGAAATTTATAGCGAAAATATTTTTGATAGTTGTCATTGCAATTGCAATAATGAACATTGTTGACTTTAGAAAATATGTACATGTGGACAAAATGGATGGAGTCAAAGTTTTAGAGCCATCTAAGAAATAAATTACAATAAAAGGTTGTTATCATAAATTGGTAGCAATCTTTTTTATTTTCGAAAGGAGGGCTATATACTTATTAAACAGCTTGATGAATATATTTTAAAATTTGGGTATAAATAAAAAGTTCACTTAGACAGTTGAAAGATAAATAGTGCCATTTGTGAATGAATTTTAGATTTTAGAAAAGAGGAATAGTATGAGAGTAACAAATCTATTAGAATTACAAAAAGCTCTAGAAACTGAAGGGAAAGAAATAGAAATTTTAAATTCGATTTCATCTCCTGATACTATAAAGGTCAAAAAAGGTACGAAATTAATAGGCAGAGGAGAAAAGATTTTTCTAAGCTTTATCAACACAGAGGGTATTTCTTTGGAAGGTGACAATGAAATAAAGAATATATCAATACAAACTAAACCTGAAAATAGAGCGATATATTTAAATTCACAAGATGAGAACTTGGGAACTATAAATATAGAAGACACAACTATAACCGGGGTTGTTCAATTGATGACAAGAGGTAGTAATAAAAATTTAAAGTTAAACATAAAAAATATGGATATAGTCAGCGCTGATGCAAGAAGATTTAGTGAAAAGCCCCAAAAATATGGCGTGAATGTATATCAAGGGGCCTTGACTATTTATAATTACAATTCTAATAAAGACAGTGATATTGAAGTGAGTATCGAAGGCGTTTCTATAGGAAGAGAAAATGCTCCGGCAATAGGCAGCGGTATATTTATTTCCGGATTCAACGATGACGGTGGAAAGGTTTTGGTAAAGAAATTAGTCACTGAAGACATTTTTTCAAATGGTATGATTCCTTTTGGACAACCAAACTTAATCACCGGCGGTATTTTTATATTAAATGGAGCTTATGCCGAAGAGATAATTTCGAACGGAACTGTTGAAACTTATGGTGTAAATGATATGGGGCTTGACGTTTGGGGAAAAGTTTCTAGATGGATTGTAAATGATAAAATAAAAAGTTATGGACCGAGTGGAATAGGGTTTGTAAATTTTGGAGAAGTAGAATATTTTGAAACAAATGATTCAATTGAAACTTATGGTCTTGGGGCGAGAGGATTCAATCAATATGATGGAACTATAAAAGAAGCTTATTTTGATTCTATAAAGACTGTTGGAGATGGCTCAATAGGAATGCAATTTAGCAAACCGGTTGGCAAGATAGTAATTAAAAAAGATGTTACGACAAAAGGTAGCTCAGGAGAAACTCTTGTAAAGGGTGTGATAATGAATTTATTCGCCGATGGAATAAGTGTAAAAGAAGGCGGAGAGATTGAAGAACTGATTGTAAAGGGAAATATTGAGACAAATGGTTCAGATGTAGTAAGTTACCACTTGGACGGAGGGTTTGTAAAATCTTTTTCTATAGATGGAGAAATAGAGGCTAAGGGGAAAGGTGCCAAGACAGTTGTAATTGAAAATGGCGGCAAAACAGACACTGAAAATTTAAAAAAATATATAGATTAAAAAGGCAGATATCTAATTTGATATCTGCTCTTATATTTTTGGAAGGGAGAAATTATCTTTATAAGCACCTTCAATTTTAAGTAGTTTAATTTTTTTGTCGATACCACCGGCATATCCTGTCATACATCCGTCGCTCCCTATAACTCTGTGACAAGGAATTATAATTGAAATCGGATTGTGACCTATTGCTCCGCCAACAGCTTGAGCTGACATTTGTTTTAAATTATTTTGTGAAGATATTTTTTTAGCTATTTCACCGTAAGTTGTTGTAGTTCCGTATGGAATATCCATTAAAAGTTTCCAGACTTTCATTCTAAAGTCAGTGCCTTTTAGCTTGATAGAGGGTGTAAAGTTTGGGATTCCACCATTAAAATAAATATCCAGCCAAGATTTAGTGGTCTCAAAAATTGGAAGGTTATTTTTTATAGCATTTGATTTATGGAGTTCTTGATAGTATTTTGCGTTGACATAAGATAAATTTATTAAATTCTCTCCGTCACTAAACATAAACATTTCTCCGATAGGTGAAATATAATTTTGAATGTAGTTCATATATCCTCCTTTCAAAAGAATAGATAGTAAATCAATTTAGACACCCATACCGCCATTTGTTGAAATTATTTGACCTGTCATATATGAGTTTTTATCAGAGATTAAGAATGATACTAACTCAGCTATTTCAGTTGGTTCCGCCATTCTCATCATAGGTATATTCTCACAGATGTATTTTAAATCTTCATCTGTGTAGCATTTCATCATTTCAGTATTCACAGTTCCGGGAGCAATGGCATTTACTCTTATATTGGAAGGTGCCAATTCAAGTGCCAAGGATTTTGTCAAAGATTCTATTGCGCCTTTAGTTGCAGAGTAAGCAACCTCACAAGATGCGCCATGAGAACCCCAAATAGAAGATACGTTTAAGATTACTCCTCGTTTATTTGATATCATATCGGGAAGGACACATTGAATAGTATTAAAACATCCGCCTACATTGACGTTAAATAGCTCTTTCCATTTTGCAACTTCTAAATCTTGAAATAGAGATACCACAGAAATTCCGGCGTTGTTTATCAAGACATCTATATTTCCGAAGTCGGATTTTATTTTATCAATCATAGTTTTAACTTCATTATAATTTGAAACATCAGCTTGGTAAGCTTTTGTGTTGAGGTTTTTTGCCAATGCCTCGGCAGCGTCTTTACTGCTATTGTAGTTGATTAAAACTTGGTAGCCATCTGCAAATAGTTTTTCAGATACTGCTTTGCCAATTCCCTTAGCGCCACCGGTTATAAGTACTTTTTTCAAAATTAAAGTCCTCCCAAGTATGCGAATTTAATTGCAGATTTTAAAATTTTAAAATCAATTTGTTTAGTTTCAAAAATTTCACCATTTATATTAGATAGTATAGTATCGTTGCTTTTAATAGTACCCGACTCAACTTCCAAAATATCTATTTGAGGATATTTTAAATGTAGTCCCTTTTTATAAGAAGGGAGTATTTTTAAAATATTTATTAGGTTTAATTTTTTTACTAAAACAACTTCTAAAATTCCGTCATCTACTCTTGAGTTTGGAGAAGGATTGAAACCATCGCCATAATAACTGCCATTGCAAACAGCTCCAAGAGTAAATAAATCATCAGCTTTATATATTTTTCCATCCCTTAAATTCAATTCAATATCTAAGTGTAAAGCAAAAGGCTTAAAAATAGATCTGAGTATTCCGAAAGGATATGCTTTTGCTTTTAAAAATGGAAATTTTTCAAGAACTTTATATGTATTTGACAAAGCTATTGTATCAAGTCCAAAGCTTAATATATTTATACAAAACATATCATTTAGCTGAATTATGTCGCAAGTTTTGACAACGGGATTTAGAGTATCGTCTAATGAAAATTTAGAGTAATCAAAATTTTTTGAAAAATCATTTGCAGTGCCAAGTGGAATTAAGCCAAGTGCAGCTTTTTTATTCACAAGCTCTGATGCAGCTTCATTTAAACTTCCATCTCCGCCGCACACATAGATGATACACTCTTTATCCGAATACTTGCGAGTTATTTCCTTTATACTATCTTCATTTCCAGTTGTATATATTTCAAACTCCAAATCAGCTTTAGAATATATGCTTATTATTTCCTTTTTTAAATCTGCATACTCATTTCTAGATTTAGAGCTTATTATAAAAATTGTTTTCATAACTTAGATTTTAATATAAACCTATGGAAATTTCTATACCAATAGTTATTCATATTTTAATACTTGAAATTTTTTTAAAATTTTAATATAATATTTTAAATTTTTAAAAAAAGGGGGCCTTAATCTTGGGTTACTTAGAAAGCTGCAAGAGAACATGGAAAATAACCTTAAACTTTTCCAAACCCATGAGAACCGATTAATTTTTTGGGAGATATAACTTATGTAAATAAAAATTAATGGGGGAAAGAAAAATGAAAAAGTTAGTATCAATTATAGCAATGGGAGTATTGCTAATGGGTTTAGTTGCATGTTCAGGAGATAAAAAAGAAACTAAGGCTGAAGATTCTTTAGCCAAGATAAAAGAAAGTGGCACTATTATTCTTGGAACAAGTGCAGACTATCCGCCTTATGAATTCCACAACATAGAAAATGGAAAAGATGAGATAGTTGGAATTGATATAGAAATTGCTAAAGCAGTAGCTGAAGATTTAGGTGTTGAGTTACAAATAAAAGATATGTCTTTTGATGGTCTTATTGCCGCTCTTAATGTAGGAGAAATGGATTTTGTAATGTCAGGTATGGCGTCTACTCCGGAACGTGAAGAAGCAGTAGATTTTTCAATTCCGTACAATGAACAAGGTCAAGTTTTACTTGTAAGGACAGAAGACGTTGAGAAATATAAGTCGGTTGAAGATTTAAAGGGGCTTACAATTGGAACACAATTTGGAACTGTTCAAGAATCTTATGCAAAAGAAAACTTTAAGGATTCTGAAGTTAAATCTATTCAAGATAATAATGCAGTTGTAATGGAACTTAAAAATAAAACTTATGATGTTGTATTTGCAGCAAAAATAGTTGCTGAGAAATTTGCTTCTATGCAAGAAGGGTTAGCTACGGTAGATATTGGAGCACCTAATGAACCCGGTTATTCAGCAGCAGTTAAAAAGGGAAATACTGCACTTGTTGAAGAAATCAACAAGGTCATAGATAAACTAAAGGCAGAAGGTAAAATCGAAGCGTGGATAGACCAATATTCACAAACTGCGGGTGAATGAGATGATACAAAAGGAATTAGAATTTATTGGTAAATACTGGCAATCCTATTTAGCCGGTACGGGGATGACACTGCTCTTTTCAATATTGGGAGTAGTGTTTGGAACCTTACTTGGCTTTTTAATTTCCTGGTTAAAACTTAGTAACAACAAAGTTTTGAGATCGATAGGTACAACTTATGTGGAAGTAATAAGAGGAACACCACTTATGGTCCAATTACTTATCGTGTTTTTTGGTCTTAAAGTATATTTACAAGACACAAATGCTTTTTTTACAAATGCAATATTTTTGTGTACATTGGCGATAGTTATGAACGCCGGAGCTTATATAGCTGAGTTAATAAGAGGTGGAATATTATCTGTAGATAAGGGTCAATTTGAAGCCGGTCGTTGTTTAGGTCTTACTCAAAGACAAACGATGAGAAAAATTATATTGCCGCAGGCCTTTAAGACAATTTTGCCGGCTTTAGGGAATGAATTTGTAGCCTTGATAAAAGAAACTGCCATAGTCTTAATGGTTGGAATGCCGGATATAATTTATAGAGCAAATGCAATTAAAGCTTCAACTTACCAACCTATAAGGCCTATGATATACGCTGCAATATGCTATTTCATAATGACATTTACACTTTCAAAAGCAATGAATAGAATTGAAAGGAGGATGGCAAATGATTAAGACGCTAGGACTTAAAAAGAGATTTGGCAATTTAGAAGTTTTAAAGGGAATAGACCAAGAAATAGATAAAGGGGAAGTGCTTGTAGTTATCGGACCATCCGGATCAGGAAAGTCTACATTTTTGAGATGTTTAAATCTATTAGAAGTTCCGGATGAGGGTGATGTAATAGTGGATGGAGAAAAAATTAATCAAAAAGGTGTGAATATAGACCATGTGCGTGAAAAAATGGGAATGGTTTTTCAGCAATTTAATTTGTTTCCACATATGACTATTTTAGAAAATATAACTTTGGCACCAATAAATGTAAAGGGCATGAATAAAGTTGAGGCAGAGGAAAAAGCTTTGGTACTTCTAAAAAGATTTGGATTAGAAGATAAAAAGAACAGCTATCCAAAATCTCTATCAGGTGGACAAAAACAACGTATTGCAATTGTCAGAGCGCTTGCTATGGAGCCTGAAGTTATGCTTTTTGATGAACCTACATCAGCACTTGATCCTGAAATGGTAGGGGAAGTATTAGATGTAATGAAAACTCTGGCTGAGGATGGTATGACAATGGTCATAGTAACTCACGAGATGGGATTTGCTAAAGAAGTTGCAGACAAAGTAATATTTATGGACGGAGGATATATTGTAGAACAAAATACTCCGGAAGAAATATTTAATAATCCGCAAGAAGAGAGAACTAAAGACTTCTTTGGAAAAATATTATAAATCTATCCAAGCTTTTATGCTTGGATATTTTTTATATAGACAGTTGAGATCAGTAAATATTTACGCAAAAAATAAATTAAATTTTATTGGAATTCAAACTTCATTATATCTGTTGAGAAGATAACCAAAGAATATATAGAAAATAAAAGATATTTATAAAAGAGATTTACAGATAGAAATAAAAAAGAGCATTTAATTAATTTGCCTCATAATGAGGCGAATTTTTTATTGAGTGATATAATATACATCAGGTGATAAGATGCAAGAGTATAATTACCATACACATACATATAGATGTGGACATGGGGTTGGAAGAGAAGAAGAATATGTTAAGTCTGCAATTGAATCGCAATTTAAAGTTTTGGGTTTTAGCGAACACTTGCCTTTTGAAGATTGGATAGATCCACATGAAAGGCCTACAATGGCGGAAAAAGTTGAATATGAAAAAATTGTAAGAGAATTAGGGAGTAAATATCCCGAAATAAAAATAAAATTAGGATATGAAACAGAATATTTTAAAGATATGGACAGTTATATAAAAGAGACATCAGAGAGAGTTGACTATTTGATTTTAGGTCAACACTCTCTTGAGAGAACTGATTTATATCTACATGATAGTGCAACTGATTATGAAGTTAGAAAGATGGCTGAAATTGTGTGCAAAGGGCTTAGCACAGGGTATTTTAAATATTTAGCACACCCGGATTATTTTATGAGGGCAAGAGAAACTTATTCCAAAGAATGTGATAAAGCTATTAGGGAGATCGCAATAGCGGCAAAAGAAAATTGTGTTTATGTGGAGTTGAATTTAAAAGGCTTTTTAATATCAAAAGGGATAGTTGACGGAGAGGAAACTAACTATTATCCATACAAAAAAGTATTTAAGACAATGTCAGAAATAGGGCCTAAATTTGCAATAGGATATGATGCTCACAGTCCGAAGTTTTTAAATAATCGAGAGGCTGAAGAGCAACTTAGAAAAGCTTATTCATATTTAAAAATCGAAGAGAGAGAATTTATATAAAACAATCTTATAAAAAGTTTTATATGTTTTGAAAACTCTGATAAAATATTTGAGAGGTGAAATATGAAGAAACTGACAATTTTTCTTCTTTCTTTAGTCTTACTTGGTGAAAACTTAGTATATGCTAATTCTGAAGTTAAAACTCCTGAAAAAAGGGAATCCAATGTAGAGACAGAAATTAAAGAGATTAGAAATCAAAATATTTTAGTCCCAACTAAAAAAGGTGTTCAGAAGGCAACACAGGCAGAAGCTGACAAGATAAAGAGTTTAGAAGAACGACCTTTGGAAAGTTTAACCGGCTCATATATTTTAGGGGACTATAAAAGCGGGAAAATACTTGAATCATATAATATAGATGAAGTTAGAGCGATGGCATCAATGTCTAAAATAGTTGGAGTTTATGTTGTATTTGATGCGATAAAGGCAAATAAAATTTCTATGGAAGATAAAGTTACTATCGATTCCGAGGCGGCAAGACTTACAGGTTCAACGTACAAGTTGAAAGAGGGAGACATAGTGGCGGTGAAGGACTTGATAAAAGCGGCATTAGTAGTTTCAGGAAATGATGCGATAACATCTCTTGGGAAACATATATACGGGTCGAAAGAAGAATTTGTAAATGAAATGAATGAAAAGTGTAAAGATCTTGGACTTAAACATGCCGAGATGGTAAATCCAACAGGGCTTACAGATTATTCAAATGAAACATATAATAAGATGACCACAAGAGAAATGTTTATATTGGCGAGACATTTTATAAATGATTATCCTGAGGCATTGAAGTACACTTCAATAGAATCGATAATTGAGCCTGAGAGAAACTTTGAAGAATATAATACCAATCCGATTTTAGGGGTTGTAAGAGGTGTAGATGGATTAAAGACAGGATACACAAATGCAGCAGGCAGATGTCTTATGGCAACAGCCCTAAAAAAGGGGGAAGGAAAGAGTTTAGACACAAGGTTAATAGGAATTATAACAGGAGCTCCAAGCGACTGGGCTAGATATGTAGCTGCAAAGAAATTAGTTGGTGGCGGACTGGAGAAATATAGATACACAGTGATAGGAAATCTTGAAGAACCTGTAGCAAAGTTAAAAGTAGAAAATTCGGAGACAGGGGAAGTAAATGTATTTGAAAAATCTACGGGCAATGTGCTTTGGGACGGGAAAAGTGAGATTAAAAAAACTGTAACGCTAAAAGAAGGTCTTTTAGCTCCAATTCCGGCTGGTGAAGTTGTGGGTAAAATTACTTACACTATGGATGGAGAAGAGATTTTAAAACAAGATGTAATAGTAAAAGATAGAGTTTTACAAAAAGGTTTTATCTATAAGATACAACATATCTACAGAGATATTATAAATAACATAAAAGCAGCTTAAGACACTTTGGAGACAAGGTGTCTTTTTGTAATTTAAAACGAGATGTCAATACATCTCGCAATATAACATAATTATTAAAATTCAAAACTATCTATAATATTTTTCAATTCGGCAATAGATTTTACGTTGTTTATAGTATATGCCTTATTATCAAATTTAAAAACTCCAAGATATATAGGCGCCTCTTCTGAACCGGATTTGATTATATAGACAGTAGTGTTGGCTATTTTATATTCTTCTTCAATACTAAAATTACCCATCAGTTCCTTAGGTATGCCTTTTTGAATAGGATTATTGACCCATTCAATAGAAAGAAAAGGTGGATCACTAACTTTAAAATCAAAAGAATTTATAAGAGAATCAAAAACCATATTTGAAGGGAATACAACTATTTGAGAGAGTACGCCATCTTGAAAGTATTTTGCAGAATATTCTTGATTAGAAAAATAAGTTGAGTTGATAAAACTTATTTCTAAATCATTGGACAGTTCTGATAAGTTTGTATATTTTTCAGATTTCAAATGGTATCCATTTTGAAGTTTTTTCTTTTCTATGAGTTTAAGATTTTTAGTATTTGTACGAATATAAGTTACATCATGAGTTAAGTTTTCAAGATTTATATTCTTATTTTTAGAATTTGTACAAGAAGTCAACAAGAATATAGTACTTAAAATAATTAATAAAAATATTTTTTTCATTGATACACCTCCATTTATATGGTAGCACCAATAATAAAATTATAAAAGGTTATCATGAAGAGACTTTTAATAAAACATATAAAAACAAGAGATTATAATCTCATTTAAAGGATTTTAGTTATTTATTTAACCAAAATCAAAAATTGTGATAAAATTAAATAATCGGAGGGATTTTATGAAACTTGATGTATGTGGTGGTTGCAATGCTAAAATTGGAGCAGGAGACTTAACCGGAATTTTAAAGAGTTTACAAATTCACAAAAGAAATGATGTGGTAGTTGGTTTTGATGGAAATGAGGATGCTGCCATCATAAAGGTAACAGATGACATTGGTGTAGTTACTTCGGTAGATTTTTTTCCTCCAATGGTGGAAGATCCATATCTATTCGGCAAAATAGCTGCGGCAAATGCGCTTTCTGATCTATATGCAATGGGAGCTGAACCGATTAGCGCCATGAACTTAGTTTGTTTTCCTGAGGGTGAAGACTTGGGGATTTTAGAAGAAATTTTACGAGGAGGGGCAGAGGTTTGTAAAGAGGCTGAGTGCACTTTGACGGGTGGACATTCCATTCATGATGCAAAAATAAAATACGGTTTGAGTGTTCTTGGAAGTGTAAATCTGAATAAGTTTTATAGAAACAACACTCCTGAGTCCGGAGATGTACTTATACTAACTAAACCACTTGGCGTCTCGTTACTCATGAGTGGCTACAGTATAGGAGAAGTTAAGCAAGAAGATTATGAAAAAGCTGTGGCAAGCATGGTAAGACTGAATAAAGAATCTTTTGATGTCTTAAAAAATTATGATGTTCATGCTCTTACTGATGTTACAGGATTTAGTTTGCTTGGTCATCTATCTGAAATGATGGAAAAATATTCTGCGGTTTTAAATTCAAAAGATATAAAATTTTTAAGTGGGGCTAAAAAGGCGGCCGAAGACTTTTTATTCACTGCCGGCGGGCAGAGAAACAGAAGAGCGTATAGTAAGAATGTAAATTTTGAAGTAAACGATTTTGCAATGGAAGAAGTTTTGTTTGATCCTCAGACTTCGGGAGGACTACTCATAAGTGTTTCATCGAAAGATGTTGACGAACTATTCGATAAGCTTATAGAAAATAGAATAGACGCTTCAAAAATTGGAAATGTAGTAGAAAAACGAGATTATAAAATTTATGTGAGGTAGAGAAATGAAAGAAATTAATGCAATGGGACATGCTTGTCCAAGACCGGTTATAATGACTAAGAAGGCAATTGTTGAAGAAAACTTAAATGAAGTTTTAGTTAGGGTAGATAATGAAATAGCTACTGAAAATCTTTCTAAGATGGGTGAGCAACTTGGGTTTGCTGCAAGCGTGAAAAAAATTTCTAATACAGAGTATGAAGTTAACTTAGTTAGACAGGCAGGGGCTTGTTCTATAATGGATATGGAAGAAAATAATGATGAATTTATAGTTGTGTTTTCATCTAATGAGCTAGGCGGGGGAGAAGAATCTTTCTCAAAGACTCTTTTAAATGGGTTTGTATATGCGCTAACTGAACAAGATAGAGTTCCAAAGTATGTTGTGTGCTACAACAAAGGTGTTGAAATCACTACTATAAACGAAAAGACAGTGGAAGACTTGAAAGTTTTAGAGCAAAAGGGAACTGAAATATTATCTTGCGGGCTATGTTTGGAAAACTACGGATTAAAAGAAAAATTAAAAATTGGAACAGCAACTAATATGTACAGAATTTGCGAATTACAATTAAAATATAAAACAGTAAAACCATGTTAAAGTATGTGACTTTTGAAAGTTCGGGGCATGCTATGACTGCAGACAGGTTAATAGATTTAAGCGGAGTTAGATTGATTCCGCTTCCTACTAAAATCGATGCGGGTTGTGGTCTATGCTTAAGAGTTGAAGACCATTTAGAAGAAGTAGAAGAAATTTTGAAAGAGAATGGGATTAAATATGAAATCTTTGAATAGAATATATTTTGACAACGCGGCAACTACCATGCACAAACCAAAGGAAGTTGCCGAAGCGGTGTATCATACAATTGCAAGTGGGGAATTTTCTAATCCATCAAGAGGATTTTATCCATACTCAATGAATTCCTTAGGCTTGGTTCTCGACACAAGATTAGCAGTGGCAAAGTTGTTTTCAATAGAAGACTCAATGAGAGTGGTATTTACAGAAAATATAACGGCGTCATTGAATATAGCCATAAGAGCCTATTTGAAATCTGATAAACATGTCATAACTACTCAAAATGAACACAATTCAGTTTTAAGACCATTGTTTGATTATGTAGATGATGTATCATATGTCAGGTTGAATTCTGATGGGAAGTTGATTTATGAAGACTTTGAAAAACTTTTAAAACCTGACACACAAGCTGTGGTTATAAGTCATGCTTCAAATGTATCGGGGATAGTTACAGATATTGAGTTCATATATGAATTTTGTAAAAAGCATAATTTATTTTTAATAGTAGACGGGGCTCAATCGGCGGGCTGTATTGAAGTGAACTTGAATGGAGAATTGCCGGAAATGGTATATTGTTTTACAGGGCATAAATCTCTATATGGGCCTCAAGGCACAGGCGGAATGGTAATTTTGACGGATAGGAAGCCGACACAAGTGTTTAGTGGGGGAAGTGGGTTTGATTCTTTTAACGAAAGACAACCGGAAGTAATCCCTGATATTTTTGAAACCGGAACGAGAAATATACACTCGATAGCCGGTTTGAAATCCGGGGTTGAGTATGTGAACTCTAAGGGCATTAAAGATATAGAGAGAGAGTTAAATGATAAGATACAGTATCTATATACTGGACTTAAGAAGTTTGAAAAAATTGAATTCTATCATAATTTTGAAAGTACGAGAGCGCCAATTGTATCATTTAATGTAAAAGGCTTCGCCTCAGAAGAAATTTCCGAGTACTTAGCATATAACGGAGTGATGACAAGGGCGGGGATACATTGTGCACCTCTTCATCATAAGGCTCTTGGAACAGCAAGCAGGGGCATGGTAAGAATGTCTTTATCCACTTTTAATACATATGAAGAAATTGAGAAGGTTCTTGAAATAATAGGCAAAAAAGTAGTGTAAATTAGTACGGTCTTGGGTAGAAGTCTAAAGAAAAGAGAGGTTGTTATGAAAAAATCATTTGAATATTTTAGAGCAAATCCGGCCGGCAATATAACCGGATATGTAATAACTCCTGTATATCCGGGATATAGAAGAGCTTATGCAAAGGAAATTATAAAGAGAGACCCTTCAGTTGAACAAGTGGGATTTATCAGTCCAAGTTATGATGGAGCACCACTTAGAATGGATATGATGGGCGGAGAATTTTGCGGTAATGCAACGAGAGCGTACGGACTTTATTCAGCAAGTTTTTATGAAAGTGAAGGAGATGTGCAAATAGAAGTGTATGTTTCCGGAACTGAAGGCCCTGTTAATGTAATAGTAAATCAACAAGAACAATCTGCATATGTTAAAGTTGAAAAACCTAAAGAAATTGTAGATGTTAAAATTGATGAAGATACATTTAAGGCGGTTGTGTTCTCCGGCATAATTCACTTGGTTGCGGAAAGAGGAGAAGACCCTGAGTTTGTTCAAAAAGCTTTGAACGTGTTAAAATTTGAATTTAGTTCTGATGCATATGGAGTTATTTTCTTAAATGTAGAGAAGAAAGAAATAGTTCCTTATGTTAATGTACCATCTGCTGAAACTTTGGTTAGAGAGGGTTCATGTGCTTCAGGCTCTATAGCGGCAGCATATGTGTTAAATGCAAAAGAAGATCCTGATTTTGAAGCAATAATTAAAAATCCAAATGGAGAGCTTGAAATTTTTGCTGATTTCACAAACGGAATAGAATATATAATTGGTGGGCCTGTTGAAATAGGCAAAATTGAAAAAGTTACAATAGATATTCCGGCTGAAGAAGTTAAGAGAGTTAAAATAGAGCATGAAAAAGAGTTAGAAACAATAAATAGAGAAGCTAAAGAAGATTAAAATATTTAGAGCCCTGCAATGCAAGGCTCATTTTTTATGAATTATTAATTTAGAAAACTGTCATTTAAAGTTATTATAGGTCGTGCTTCAGGTTGGCCGTCAGAAAAATCATATTTATTTAATAAATACTCTGCAAGTTGATTTAAGTCACTAAATTTTACAACTTGATAAGGTTCTGAAAAAGCTAGTTTTTCAATAAATAATAATTCGTCTTTTTCTTCGATTAATATACCTGTGTGCCCTACAAATAAAATATCAGTGTCGGGTTTTATTACTTGGTCGTGCAAATAAACTGAAACTAATTTTATATTCGAGTCGGCAAATTTAAAACCATATTTTTTAAAACCATTTTTGATATTCTCTTTATGAACTTTCAAATCTTTGGCGTTTTCAGTGTCAAAACTTTGGAATAAAGTGTTGAATTTATTTATATCGTCTTGTGAAAACTTATCATGATTTAAAGTTTCGTAGTCAAATAAGAGATGAGATGTGGAATTTTCATCGAACCCATTTCCTTGGAATAAATCTTTATATAGAGTGTAGGAGGTTATTCTGCAATTATATCCAACATAGTTATTTTTAGATAACCATTTATCTTGTAAAGTATATGGGTCATATGTTGGCTCTTTTATAGATTCAAAATCTGATACCATATTTTCGGTTCCTACAGTGTCATAAAAATTTGAAAGCTGCTTTTTAAAAATTTCAACTTGTGATGATGAAACTCCATTTGCAACAAGTTTTTCAGAAATGGACTCAATCATTTTGTCGTCAACTAAGTTTGAATAAGTTGGATCTGACATTTGTTTTGAACAACCTACTAAAAGAAATGTAAGTACAGATAGAATTAATAATTTTTTCATTTTAACTCCTTTTATAGTTAAAAGACTTTTCCAATTAGGATAAGTCAGAAATTTTTATAAAAAATAAACTGGCTCGCTACGTCTTTCATAGATTTCTTCAAGTTCTCTTTGATGGAATAAATATCCTTCATCTGAAAAATATTTTGCTCCGGTAGGACATTTTTTAACACAGGCACAACACTTCATGCACTTTCCCGGAACTTGTGACACATCTTCGAAGTCTATTGAACCAAGTGGGCAAGATTTAGCACAAATTTTACAGTTTATACAAGCTTTAAGATTTGTCATAGGTTTTATTTTTACAAAGTTAATTTTATTTCCATGACGGTCTTGTGGTGTGAAATAAGGTCTTATAGGGCTTTCACCCTTTGGCTTTGATTCTGATAAGTTATTTGTCTTAATTTTTTGAGCTACGCAGGTTGCAAATTCTCTGACAATTTTCATATCGCTTTCGTCAGGGCGTTTTGCGCCAAGTGTTGTGGAGAAAGAGTGTTCTCCGATAAATGCACCGGAGCCGACAACTTTCATTCCGCCATTTGTCATCAACTCAGTAAGTTCTATAAGTGAATCGTCAAAGTTTCGATTACCATATAGTACGATTGAAACTCCCAGTGCACCTTTTGCATTTATTTGGTTTAGATATGGCAGAAGTAAGTTTGGAACACGTCCGGCATAAGTAGGTACTCCAACTACTACGATATCATTTTCGTTAAATTCGGGCATTGTTTTTCTTGCATGGGGTAGAGTGAAATCATAGTCTGTGTGCTCAGATATTTCCAACTCTTTTTTTAATGTTGAAATAAATTCGTGAACAACTTTGTCTGTGGTAGTTGTTGCTGAAAAATAAAGTGAACAGATGCGATAACTCATTTTAATCCTCCTGAAGTTCTGAGTTCATGTTTAATTTTTTTAATCTA
>NZ_JAXDSS010000086.1:0-2813 GCF_034090345.1 Peptoniphilus sp.
TCTACAGAGAATGGCTAATAAATACATCCTATTCTAAAATTTCAAAATCTATTATGATATTTTCAAAAGAGTTGTCCTGCGACTATACAAATCCTCAAAACAGTGCCAAACTCCACACTCTTGGAATAAATGACATTCGTACCTTCCCGCTCACCGGTTACAAAACAATCTTTAATTTTATAGATTTAGTAAAAGAAAACGGCTGGGATGAAGATAAAAAAACTCTGTATCTAATTGCAAATATAGATGATACAACAACAATAAAGAGAAGTGATATAGAGACGCTTAAATTTTTACAAAATCAGGGTAATAAAATTTTAACTAATTACGACGAAAAGTTAGCTGATGAACTAGACAATTACTATGTAAAAAATAATATTTCATCCGGAGGTGTTGCAGATGTATTGACTACTGCAAATTTAATTTTAAGTTTATATGGAGGTAAAAATGCAAAAATTATGGATTGATAAAATAGAATCTGATTATAATAAATGGGCCAATTTATTAAAGGAATCCGGACTAAAGACTGAAAATACTGTGCATGAAACTTATGGGATTTTTGAAAATGATGTCTTAGTGGCCACCGGCTCCACATTCGAAAATATAATTAAATGTATAGCCATTAAAGAAAGTTACCAAGGCGGTTCTGTTTTTAATGAATTAATTTCTTTTTTAATAAGTACTATTTATGAAAAAGGATTTAAAGATATTTATGTTTACACAAAACCAACATCTGAAAAAGCCTTTTCTTTTCTTGGATTTAAAACTATCGAAAGAGTTGGAAATGATTTAGTTTTTATGGAAAATTCTACAAGCGGTTTTGATAAGTATATAAATTCTTTAGTTGCTCCTGAAATTCAGGGAACTGTTGGCTCAATAGTGATGAATGCAAATCCATTTACCAATGGACACTTATACTTAGTCGAACAAGCTAAAAAAATATGTGATATACTCCATCTTTTTGTGGTCAGTGAAAATAAATCAGTTTTTGATTTTAATACAAGGCTAAATTTGATTAAGGAAGGTACAAACCATTTAAATAATGTCTTCTATCATTCTACATCAAACTATTTGGTATCTTCTCAAACTTTTCCCTCTTATTTTTTAAAAGAATCAGTGAGTGTAACAGAAGTTCAGGCAGAACTCGACAGCAGAATATTTAAGTACCATATAGCACCTAAATTAAATATCGGATATAGGTTTGTAGGAGAAGAACCTTTTAGTAAACCAACTGAAATTTACAACGAAACTATGAAAAAAGTATTTAGCTATTCTCCAAATCCAAACTACCCTCTGCTTGATATTATAAAGAGATCTGAAGTTGATGAAAAACCTATATCTGCTTCTACAGTTAGAAACTTAATTGCAAATGGAGAGTTCGACAAAGTTGAAAAGCTAGTCCCAAAAACAACTTATGACTTTTTAAAATCTGAAAAAGCCAATCATATAATTGAAAAATTAAAAAATGACCCTCTAAAAGGATTTAAACAATCTGATACAAAATAATTGAAAAAGGATATGTCAGTTCCCCGGCATATCCTTTTTGTTATTTTTCTTATTTGATGTCAAGAGTTACTTTTTCTTCTACAGCTTTTACTATAGATTCATTAACAAGAGCTTCTGTAATTTTTTCAAGTTCATCATAAATTTCGATGTCTTTATCGTTTTCGATGAAGTTTACAGTCTTTCTTACAACGTCATAAGCCGCTTGAGTTCCAACTCCAAGTTTGAATCCTTCTTCTTTTCTGAAGTCGATAGCTTGAACTGCTGCCATGATTTCAGTTGCAACGATACGTCTTGAGTTTGCAACGATATCTCTAGCTTTTCTTGCAGCTATTGTTCCCATTGATACAAAGTCTTCTTGGTTTTCGCAAGATGGGATTGAATCAACACTTGCTGGATGAGCAAGTACTTTGTTTTCTGATGCAAGAGCTGCTGCAGCATATTGAGTAATCATGAATCCTGAGTTTAGACCGGGGTATTTTACTAAGAATGAAGGGAAGTCAGATAGTTGTGCATTTACTAATCTTTCAACTCTTCTTTCAGAAACATTACCTATTTCAGAAGCACCAATTCCTAGGAAATCAAATGGTTGTGCCATTGGTTCTCCGTGGAAGTTACCACCTGAAATTACTTCTGTATCGGAAATAATGATTGGGTTGTCAGTTGCTGCGTTAATTTCTATTTCAACTTTTTCCTTAACATAAGCTATTGTATCTTTGCTTGCTCCGTGAATTTGAGGGATACATCTTAATGTATAAGGGTCTTGTACTCTTATATCAGCTGTGTGAGTTAGGTAAGTTGAACCTTCAGTTAATGCTCTCATATTTTTAGCTGTTGCTAAACATCCATTGTGAGGTCTGATTGTGTGAAGTTTTTCATAGAATGCATCTATAATACCTCTGTGAGCTTCTAGTGAAAGTGCTCCGGCGATGTCTGATAATTTTAGAAGTTGGATTGCATCATGTGTAGCAAGAGCTCCGATTGCTGTTAGAACTGTTGTACCATTGATTAATGCAAGACCTTCTTTTGCTTGAAGAGCTATAACTTCAACACCAGCTTTTTCCATAGCTTCTTTACCTGTCATAAGCTCGCCTTTGAAGTAAGCTTTTCCAAGTCCAAGCATTGGAAGTACCATGTGTGCTAAAGGTGCTAAGTCTCCACTTGCTCCTAATGAACCTTTCTCAGGAATATGTGGAACAACTCCATTGTTTAACATGTCAAGAATTGTGTGAACTGTTTCAAGTCTTATACCGGATACACCTTTAACAAGTGAGTTAATTCTAATAAGCATGATAGCTCTAACTTCATCT
>NZ_JAXDSS010000100.1:0-5978 GCF_034090345.1 Peptoniphilus sp.
GGGTTCTCCATAACTCTTTTAAATTCATCTATGCTTGTCTTCTTTACACACAACACTATTAAAACAAAAGAAAACAGCAACATAAAGATATTATATACTCTTTTCATTTTATCTCCTTAACTAAAGTTTACTGCTTTAAACCTTAGAATTATAAAATCTATAATAGCCACCGCTTGGTTTTAGTATATATGTTTGCCATCACTGTTGTCAATAATCGTTTTCATTAACTTTATAAAAAATTTATTTATATTAGTTTACTCATAAATTTAGCAAAAAAGAGATAAGACTTTCGCCCTATCTCTTTGCTATTTTTATATTCTTTTTAGTTATTGGTGCACTTTCTTTATTTTCTAAATTCTTCTTTGCCTGTGCCAACATAAGTTTTATTCTGTTGAACTGATTTACTTCAGAAGCGGAAGCGTCACAATCTATTGGAACTATATTTGAAGTTGGATAGGTTTCTCTTATAGCTTTTATCACACCTTTTCCGGTAATGTGATTTGGCAGACAACCGAACGGTTGAACACATACTATGTTCTCACATCCGTCCTCTATTAACTCGACCATTTCTCCTGTCAAAAGCCAACCTTCTCCGTATTGATTGCCCAAGTCCACGTATTTTTTAGCATACTCCATTATATCCTCTATCTTCCTTGGAGTATGAAAACCATGTTCTTGCAAGGCATTTCTAACTATTGTTCTATATTTTTCAATGTATTTTATTCCAAAATTACATATAATACCAGGAATTAATCTTTTAGATAGTTCTTTGTGTTTGATTTCAGCATTTTTAAATGAATACATTATAAAGTCTGTCAAATCCGGTATTACTACTTCAGCACCTTCTTTTTCCATTTTTTCTGCAATATAGTTATTAGCTGCCGGAAGATATTTTACCAATATTTCTCCAACTATCCCAACTTTAGGTTTAACCTCATCACTTATTTCAAGCGCACTATATTCCCTTACCATTTGTTTTACATTTTCTTTAAATTTCTTTAATTGAAAACTCAACGGATTTTGGCAAATTTCAACCCATCTTCTATATAAAACATCTGTTGAACCCTTTATCATCTCATAAGGTCTAATCTTTTGAGTCAATCTCATAATTAAATCTCCATATAGAAGCCCCATTATTATCTTATTTGTAAGTGGTATTAACTCTGTTGGGTTCAGTTTAAACCCTTCGTGTTCTTCTATTCCCTGTAGAGATAGTGCAAGCACGGGAATTTGTCCATATCCTGCATCTTTTAATGCCTTTCTTATAAATCCTACGTAATTTGATGCTCTGCAAGCTCCACCTGTTTGCGACATCAAAAATGTTATGTGGTCCGGGTCATACTTGCCGCTCTTAAGCGCATCCATGAATTGACCAACTACAAATATTGAAGGGTAACAAGCATCATTGTTTACATATTTAAGCCCTTCATTTACAACTTTTGAGTCTAAGTCTTGTAACACTTCAAAATTATATCCAAGAGTTTTGAGTATTGGTTTTAGCAGTGCAAAATGTGTTGGAGCCATTTGTGGAATTAATATTGTGTGGTCTTTTTTCATCTTCTTTGTAAACTCAACCGGTTTTTCGTCAATTATCTCAGGCTCTTCATTTATCTCACGTCTGTCAGATGCTTCTAAAAGAGATCTTATTCTAATTTTTATAGCTCCCAAGTTATTTACTTCGTCTATTTTTAAAACCGTATATATCTTGTGATAACCACTTAATATTTCATTTACTTGGTCTGTTGTTACTGCATCAATTCCGCAGCCAAATGAATTTAATTGAATCATCTCTAAATTTTTATGCATCCCGACAAATTTAGCTGCTCTATAAAGTCTTGAATGGTAATTCCATTGATCTAATACTCTAAGCTTCCCATCCACATCTACTAAGTTTGAAATTGAATCTTCGGATAAAACTGCCAGTCCAAGAGAATTTATAAGCTCCGGTATTCCATGGTTTATTTCAGGGTCAATATGATATGGTCTCCCCGCCAACACAATTGCCTTTATATCTCTTTTTTCAATTTCCATCATAGCTCTCTTGCCTTCTGCCCTCACATCAGCTTTATATCTATCAGACTCTTCATAAGCCATTTTAACAGCTCTTTTTACTTCATTTGATGGAATATTTTCAAACACTTCCGAAAGTCTCTTTTCAAGTTTTTTTCTATTGTCAAATGACATAAAAGGATTCATAAATTTTATATGATTTTCCCTTAAATTTTCCAGATTATTTTTAATTACTTCTGAATATCCGGCAACTACCGGACAGTTCAATGTGTTATTAGCTGTATCGAATTGCTTTTCCTCATAGAAAACTGAAGGATAAAATATGAACTTTACTCCTTTTTCTATTAAGTTTTCCACATGTCCATGAGATATTTTTGCAGGATAACAAGCTGTCTCTGAAGTTATGGATTCTATTCCCTTTTCATAGGTTTTCCTATTGGACTCATCAGAAAGCACTACTCTATACCCGAGTTGTGTAAAAAATGTATGCCAGAAAGGATAGTTTTCATACATGTTCAACACTCTTGGCAAGCCAACTGTACCTCTCTTAGCCTCTTCTTCACTAAGTGATTTATAGTCAAATAATCTATTGTATTTATATGAATACAAGTTTGGAAGGTCAGCTTCTTTTCTTATTACTCCAGCACCTTTTTCACATCTATTCCCGGTTATAAATCTCCTTCCATTTGGAAAAGTATTTACTGTAAGTGCGCAATTATTTGTACATTGTCTACAATGAGTTTGGACTGTCTTATATGTGAATGCTTCAAGTTCTTCCAAATTCAATATATTAGATTTTTTGACACCTGCTCTTTCTTTACTTATTAAAGCCATTCCCACAGCTCCCATAAGCCCTGCAATAGATGGTCTTGTAGCCTTTACTCCTGTGATTAATTCAAATGACCTTAAAACTGCATCTGATAGGAAAGTTCCACCTTGAACAACTATGTTGTTTCCAAGTTGTTTTGGGTCTCTAACCTTTATAACTTTTTGTATTGCATTTTTTATTACAGAATATGCAAGTCCGGCTGAGATGTCCTCTACTTGAGCTCCTTCTTTCTGAGCTTGCTTTACATTTGAATTCATAAATACAGTACACCTTGAGCCAAGATCAACAGGCCGTTTTGAATGTAGAGCTATTTCAGAAAATTCCTTGGCATCCATTTTTACAGTTTTTGCAAAAGTCTCTAGGAATGAACCGCACCCTGAAGAGCAAGCTTCATTTAAAAGAATAGACTCTATTACTCCATCCTTTATTTTCATACTCTTCATATCTTGACCACCTATATCGAGTATGAAATCTACGTCCGGTTCAAAAAATTCAGCAGCTTTAAAATGGGCAATTGTTTCAACTTCTCCAAAATCTAAATTGAGTGCAGCCTTTAAAAAATCTTCTCCATATCCTGTGCAACCGGCTGATTTTATATATGCATTTTCATTTTTTCTCTTATAAATTTCCTTTAATTGCTCTACAACTATATCAAGTGGATTACCTTCATTACTTCCATAATAAGTATATAGAAGTTGATTGTCTCCCCCCATTAAAACCACCTTTGAAGTTGTTGAACCTGAGTCTATTCCCAGATACATTGCTCCGGAATATGACTCTAAATCTTCTCTCTTTAAATCTTTAGTCTTATGCTCTTCAATGAAATTTGAAAGTTCTTCTTCACTTTCAAATAGAGCGGGTAAAATTTTTGATTCCTTGTCTATCTCTTCTCTTGCATTATTGGCTCTTTTATAGAGTTCCATAAAAGAAATCAAATCACCGTCAAAAGTTGACAACGCTGCACCAAGCGCCACAAAAATTTCAGAATTTTCAGGAACTATGGTCTCTTCTTCAGATAGTTTCAAAGTTTCCACAAATCTATTTTTAAGCATTGGTAAAAAATGTAATGGTCCTCCTAAAAAAGCTACTTTCCCCTTTATAGGCCTACCACAAGCCAAATTTGAAACTGTTTGATTCACTACCGATTGAAATACAGACGCTGCTATATCCGCCTTTTTTGCGCCTTGATTTATAAGAGCTTGGATATCTGTCTTTGCAAATACTCCACATCTTGAAGCTATTGGATATATCTTTTCATAGCTTTGACTCATATCATTTAAACCTGAAGCATCTGTCTGTAGTAATGATGCCATTTGGTCAATAAAAGCCCCTGTACCCCCTGCACATATAGAATTCATTCTCTGTTCTACCGAACCATTCATATAGGTAATCTTTGAATCTTCTCCGCCAAGTTCAATTGCAACATCAGTTTGCGGAATATATCTTTGAATAGCCTCTGTAGCAGCCACAACCTCTTGTATATATTCGATTTGTAATGACTTGTGTATAGATAAAGCTCCCGAACCCGTCACTGCTATCGTAACCGTATCATATTTAAAATGTGCATAAGCATCATTTATAACTTGCTTTACAGTAAGTCTAACATCTGAAAAATGTCTTCTGTAAGTTTGATAAAGTATATTGAAAGCATCGTCCAAAACTACTAATTTAACAGTAGTTGAACCAATATCAAGACCCATGTGTATCTTCATCTTTTATTTCTCCTTAAAACAATACAAAAATAGAAAACTAAAATTGTATAGAAACTATATCACAAAAAATTCTCATTCAATACAATTTATTTTAAATAATTTTCTTATATATATACCCAAAATGAATTGCCATTTTTTGTACATGAAAAAAGATGGAGTTCAAACTCCATCTTAATTTCTAAGTAAATAATTTTTAATTAGTCTTCTGGGTTTGGTGCGCCAACTGGACAAACTGATGCACATGATCCACAGTCGATACAAGAATCAGCGTCAATTGTGTAAATTGAACCTTCTTCAATACAATCTACTGGACATTCCGGTTTGCATGCTCCACATGCGATACAGCTATCATTAATTACATATGCCATAATAGCACCTCCTATTAGTTTGTTGACTCCTCAACTTATGAATAAATTTTAACATAACAATAATAATTTTTCAAACCAAAAATGGCTGAAACCCTTATTGATACTACATTTCATTAAGTTTTGAATATTAGACTTATCAACTTGTTTGAGAGTTATTTATAATTATTATCATTAAAAAAATATTGTTTTTTTAGATTTTATTTAAAAAGAGAACTCCAAAACTAATCTTGAAATTCTCTTAATGATCTATTTTGAGTTGTGTGTCTTATTAAATCTAATTACTTTTTGAATTTCACCTAGTACAAGCGGTATTAGAGCTCCCACTAATATTACCACCCAATCTTTCACTGATAATGGAGTTAATTTAAATAGCTCTCTAACTCCCGGAATTTCCATTACTATCAATGTCAATGCAAGTGAGAACAGTGTCGCCCAAACAAGTTTTCTATTGGAGAATATACCTATACTAAATAGTGTGTCTTTTATAGATCTTGCTGAGTAACTTCTCAACAATTCAGAAATTATAAGAGTTGCAAACGCCATTGTTCTTGCAATAGCGATGCCTTCTTCTTGATTTCCATACCATTGTAAACCAAGCATATATGCTCCAAGAGTAGCTATGGTAATTGCCACTGATTGAATTACAATTGTCAATTTTAGTTCTGAATCTAAAAGAGGTTCATCAGGGCTTCTTGGAGGTTCTTCCATTATACCTGCTTCTCCCTTTTCAACTCCAAGCGCAAGTGCTGGGAATGAATCCGTTACTAAATTCAACCATAAAAGTTGTATTGGAAGTAAAGGTACTGGCAAGTTTAATAGAATGGCTATAAATACTATTAATACTTCTCCTAAGTTACAAGAAAGTAAGAAACCTACAAACTTTTTAATGTTTGAGTAGATAATTCTTCCCTCTTCAACAGCATGGACTATTGTAGCAAAATTATCATCAGTTAAAATTACTTCGGCTGTACTCTTAGCAACATCTGTACCAGTTATGCCCATTGCAATACCTATATGAGCTTTCTTTATAGCCGGTGCGTCATTTACACCATCTCCAGT
>NZ_JAXDSS010000046.1:0-95716 GCF_034090345.1 Peptoniphilus sp.
CCAAAAGCCATACACATTGCTATCATCTTCATATAATCTTCTGATGGATTTAAATATGCTTTAATAGGAATCAAATCTCCAAAAAAAGAGCCGAATATGAAACCCCAAAATGTAGATGAAACTCCCATATACATTACAAACTTTATAAGTCTTGCCTTTACTCTATCTGGTTTTAAAATTTTTAGTACAAATAAACTTATTAAAGTGACTAAGAGGCCATATCCCATATCACCTACCATAATTCCCGAAAATACAAAATAAAAAGGCGCGAACAATGGTGTAGGATCTATTTCTTGGTACCTTGGAATTGAATACATTTCTGTTATTGATTCAAAAGGTTCTACTAATTTGTTGTTTTTTAATTTAATAGGTACATTTGCGTCTTCTTGTTCTGCCGGAGTAATTTCTAAGTAATATTCTGTGCCTAAAACTTCTTCTAATAAATTATTAAAAGCATCAACTTTATTACTTGGTACATATCCTGCAATAAAATCTATTTTCTTAGATTTTGCAAAATTTTGTACTGCCGCTTGTCTCAAACTTTCATTCCTCAAATATTCATAATAGTATTTAAGAACTTCTAAGTTTTCTTTTTCTAAATCTATCTCAGAATCTATTTCTGCTATTCTATCTTCAAATTCTTTTAATTTATTTCTTTGATCTGTAATTTCTTCACTTACTCTTTTTTCAGTTTTTATTCTATTGTTTGTAAATCCATTAGCTCTTAAAATATTTGTTAATTCAGCTTCTTCTGTTTTTTCAACTGCAATTATCAAATACTTCATTCCATTTAATATTTTATACTCTTCTATAGAATATAATTTTAATTCCGAGCTTGCTAAAGCTTCTTTAAACTGTGCTTCATTTCTTAAAGGAAGACTTCCAGGTATAATTTCTATACGATTTAAATTTCTAAGCTTACTTAAATCAACTTTCAATTCCGAAAATGGTTCTAATTCATTTATAACTTCATTAACAGTTGCTATTTTTTGAATTAATTCATTTTTTTCTGAATAAAGGCTGTTGACCTTTTCATAAAGTCCATTGAAGTTAAAATCATCTGCTTTTTCTTTTAAATCTCTTAATGAAACTTTTATCTTTTGACCTTTAAAGCCATCAATCGTGGATGCTACAGGCATATATGTTTGTAACAAATCAATTGTCCACTTTACTTTACCTATTTCACTGTCAAGTTTAGACACAGACTCTGGAACATCAACTTTTTTTAAATAATCTTGGCCTTCTGCAAGCTCTAAATCGCTCAAATGAACATCTTTAAATTCCTGCAAAGATTTTAAAATATCACTTTGACGAGTGGCAAATGTATACAAATCAAACTTATGCATCTTAACTATTGCCATTTTTCACGACCTTATCTACAATCATATCTGCTAATTTCTCTATCTTTCCCTTGTCAATTTGAGAAATAACATCAGCTTTCTTCCTACTCTCTTCAAGAATTTTAGTCCTTATTGAATTAGCCTTTTCTTCAGCTTCTTGAATTTTTTGACTCCTCAATTCTTCACTTCGCACTGATATCTCTTGTTTCAATTTTTCGGCTTCGGCTTTTGCATCTCTCAATATCTGCTCTGCAGTTTTTTTAGCACTACTCAATTGATCTTCTGCCAACTTCTCACTTTCTACAATACGCTCTATTGCACTAGCCATTTTTCCACCTCCTATATCAGTTTTTAATATTATATCACTTTGATTATGATAAGTATATATTCTCACCAATATCTAATTGTGATAAATTTATCTTACTTTAATATCATAACACATTACTATACATATTTACCCTTTTATCTGATTGCTTTAACAATATATAAATCCTAAATGATATCGCTGCTTTATTTGTTTAAAAGCCCAGGAAATCCCGGGCTTTTAAATCTAACTTTATAAAAAATTTTTCTTTTAATAATATATGCTACTTTAATTACTGTCTAATTAAAGTTCCTGTGTTTCCTTCTAATCCTTCAAGTGCTTTTTCAAGAGAAGTGATTATAGCTTTTCTACTTTCTTTTGATTTTACAAATCCTAATGCCGCTTCAACTTTTGGCTTCATAGAACCTTCTGCAAACTCTTTTTGTTCTATATATTTTTCAGCTTCTTCAACGCTCATTTCACTCAACCATTTTTCTTCAGGTGTTCCAAATTTAATTGCAACCTTTTCTACAGCAGTCAAAATTATCAATACATCAGCATCTACCAGTTCAGCTAATTTAGCAGTTGTAAAATCTTTATCTATAACAGCAGGAACTCCAACATATTCTCCACCTTCATCTACCACCGGAATACCTCCGCCACCGGCAGCCACTACTATTGTTGAATTGTTATATAAAAGCTCTACCGACTTCTTTTCTATTATGTCTATCGGCTTTGGTGAAGGTACAACTCTTCTGTATCCACGTCCCGCATCTTCTTTAAAAACTAATCCTGTTTCCATCATTTTTTCAGCTTCTTCTTTAGAATAAAAAGAACCTATTGGCTTAGTTGGATTTTCAAAAGCCTTGTCATCTTTATCAACTAAAACTTGTGTTACAAGAGAAACAACATCCACTTTCATATTTCTTTTGTTGAGTTCATTTTCTATTGAATTTTGTAGATGGTATCCTATATAACCTTGACTCATAGCTCCACATTCCGGGAAAGGCATGCTTGGAGTTTTAGCTTCTGACTTTGAAGCAGTTTCCATAGCTAAATTTATCATCCCAACTTGTGGCCCGTTTCCATGTGAAATTATTACTTTATTTCCTTCTGCTACTAAATCTACTATTGATTTAGCAGTAACCTTAACAGCCTCTTTTTGTTTTTCAGGTGAATTACCAAGTGCATTTCCACCAAGTGCTAAAACTATCTTTTTCATAACAATCCCTCCTAACTATTAAGTGCTCTATCTACATTTCTTATAAAGTCTTGTACATTTGTTACCATTGAGACAGCGGTAACAGTTCCTCTATCTGATAATTTGTTAACGGCAAATTCTTGAATATCTATTGTATACATATAAACAGGTCTGATTTCTCCATTGAATTCATTGTATGATGGAGTCATGTTACCAGTTGCTATTGTAAATAAAATAGCTGACATCATGATTATGGTAGAAGTTTTCCTTGCGTGAGATCGCATTGTATTTTGTGCTTCATATACATTATTTATAGTCTCAGGCAATCCCAATCTATCACGAATTGTACCCGCTATTACAAATGGAACATCCATTTCAACACACGCTTTTATAAATCCATCTTTTACCAATCCTGACTCAACAAGAGCTTTTGTAGATCCGTACTTTCTAGCTAAGTTGAGCGTTTCAAATAAATTTCTTGTTGTATTTTGTTCTTTTTCAAAATGTTCTTGTCCCCAAGATGTATTAAACAATCCTTTTTCGAGGTCAAATGCCGCTGTTTCTGTCCCACAGAAAATCGCTTGAACAAATCCATTTCTTATAAGTCTTGCTAATGCATTTCTTGAATCGGTATCAAGCGAAAGAGCAGAACCAACTATCAAAGTAACATATCCATTATTCGCTTTTTCATGTCTTAAAACTTCATAAAGAGTATCATAATCTATAGAAAATGCCGTTTCTCTCGAACGTCCTGAACGGAAAGCAAAAGTATCTGTATTCTCATCTGCTGTTAAGAATCCTTGAGTCCAAACATAAATACCTTCTGAAGCATCTTCAGTACGTCCTATTACAACTTTGTCGCCTTTTTTTAGGTTTCGAAATTCTACTATATTTACACTTTCTTCTCCTAATGTATCATTAGCAACACAAACTGTATCCATTCTTGATTGTGTAGCTAAGACCCATTTCCCATTTATTTTAAAATATTCAGGGTAAACCGAAAGAGCGTGATAATTTCTCGGACTTATTCCATCTACTTTCACTTCTTCTAAAGTTACATTAGGAGCTTTTTTTAAAAATTCTTGTTCAAAATCCGGATGGTGATATTTTGGCATTTCAAATTTCATTTTAAATCTCCCCCTTGCTTTCTTCTTTGTCTCTCTCAATTCCTACATATTCTTCTTCAGGTATTTTCATTTCATCTGCAAAAACTTTGTTTGCAGGTGTTATAAGAGCTTTTTCACAATTTACCACAAAATCTTGGACATTAGTTACCATAGGTACAAATGCCATAAGTTCTCTTGCTGCTCCAACTTTGTTTACTACATTTTCTGTTACATCTATCGAATACATATACACCGGTGTTATTCTTCCATCTTTTCTAACAGTGTATCCTGAAGCCATATTAGCAACAGAAAGACTGTGAAGCATAGTTGCAATACAAATTATCAATGTTGACTTATCAAGAGCTTTCTTTGTCTCAGTAAGAGCCCTTTCAGTATCTCCTATAACTTCCGGTAGTGGTCCATCATCTCTAATTGATCCACTTAATACAAAAGGAATATCCATATCTGACAATGTCTTTATTATTCCATCTTTTACATTACCACTGGCTATAAATTCTTTTATAGAACCTGTTGTCCTAACTTCATTTAATAAGTCTAAATGGTTATAGTGTCCCATAGGAACATTTTCTTGGGTATATATATTTTGTCCCAATGCTGTTTGTAAAAATCCACCCTCCAAGTCATGAGTACACATTGCATTTCCACCAAGTAGACAATCAATATATCCATTTTCAGCTAACTGATTAAGCGCTTTTCTTGTATCATAGTCAAATACAACGCTGGGTCCTAAAACCCATGTAATGTATCCATCTTCGCTATCTCTTTCATTTTGCATAAGTTCAAATAAATACTCATAGTCTTTTGAAAATGAAGTTTCAACTGCCTTACCCAGTGTTGAATATATAGATTTTGGAAATCCCTCTCTATATACCAATACACCTGTGTCTATCTCTCCTGTCAAAGATAGTACAACATTCTCACCTTTTTTAAGTTCTCTTATCTCTTTTACAAAAATTTCACCATTTTCTAAGACAGCTACACAGTTTAGTGAATTATGTTTTGGAAATAGCCATCTATCTCCATATTTATAGAAAGTTGGCATATGAGTTGTAAGATAAAAATTATCAGGTGCTACCCCATCTCTTTCAACAACTCCCAACTCAATATTCGGTGCATTTTTATACTTTTCTTCGGAAAAATTTGGTGAATTAAATTCAGGTATTTGAATTCCCATGCTTGCCTCCTATTTTTATTTAATATCTACATATAATCTTTCATTTTTCATTTTTAAAATAATACTTATATTGTCATCCGTTTGATTTTCTAATTTCTTCTTACAAATCAAGAAATATATTTCATGCTCTATATACTTTTTAATTTCTCGTGCACCCATTTTTTCTTTTAAAACATAACTTGTTAAGTTTTCAATAAACTCATCTGTAATGTTTAATTCTATTCGACTATCTTTTAATAATTTTGTAACTTCGTTTAAATTGTATTGTATGAGTTTTTTAATAGTACCAGGTGTCAATGATTTCAAATAAAATACATAATCTACATAGTTGTCAATTTGAAATCCGAAATTTTTATTAATATCTTTACAACTTTCACCAACACCACACGTTGCGGTCAGTATTATAATTGTATTTTTAAAATTTATCTCTCGTCCTTTATTATCTTTTACTTTGCCATCTTGAATAATCTGCATGATCAAGCTTTGAACTTCTCTATGAGCATTTTCTATATTTTTAAACAATATCACACTGTAAGGTTTAGTTCTTAAAGCTTCTGTCAATGCTCCCCCCTTTTCATATCCTACATATCCCGGAGGTGCGCCTATCAATTTTGTTATAGAAGCTTTTTCACTAAATTCACTCATATCAAATCTTATTAAACTTGTCCGCCCATCAAATAAATTTCTTGATACAACTTCTGCAAGATAGCTTTTACCAGAACCTGAACTTCCACATATTAAAAAGCTCCCTATCGGTTTGTCTCTATTAATTAATCCACTCTCTGAAATCATATAAGTATTGACTATCTTATCTATTAACTCATTTTCACCAACAAATTCTTCTTTCATAGAGTTCTTTATTTCATCAAGCTTTTCAAGTTTATTTAATTGTAAATTCACTTTTGGCATTCCAGAAATTTTAGATATAATTTCTTTTACTTCATTATCTGTAACTTTGGTGTGTATTGGATAATATGGATTTATTTTAATAAGAGATTTTACTTTTTTTTCTATCCTCTTTTGGGCAACAATTAGTTCATCTAATTTTTTAAAATCATGTAGCTCTTTTGCCTCTTCTACTTGTAAATTTATATCTTCTATCTCTTTTTCATTTAATAATATATCTTCTTGTCGCTTTTTTTCTAAATTATACAATTCAGTTCTATGCTTTAATAATGCTTCAAGTTTTTCAATTTCTCTTTCTTTTTCACTTAGTCTATCTTTTGAAACACTATCCACTTCATCTTTTAATGCAATCTTTTCCATCTCCAACTTAACAATATTTCTATGCAAATTATCAAGCTCTTCCGGTTTTTGATCTCTCGCCATTCTAACGAGTGCACATGCTTCATCTATTACATCCAGTGCAACATCGGGCAACTTCCTTTCAGTTAAAAATCGCTTTGAAAGTTTTACAGCCTCTATCAATGCTCCATCTGTAATTTTTACCATATGATGATTCTCATATTTTTTCTTTAATCCTCTTAATATGGCGATAGAATCTTCTATGCTTGGCTCTTCAATCAAAATTTTTTGAAACCTTCTATCTAAAGCTCCATCTATTTCAATATATTTTCTATATTCCTCTATAGTTGTCGCTCCTATAGTTAGTATTTCTCCTCTTGCAAGCATTGGCTTTAATATGTTCGCAGTATCCATGGTCCCAGATGTATTTCCGCTTCCCATTATGTTGTGAATTTCATCTATAAACAAAATTATTTTTCCATCTGAATCTTTAATTATATCTAAAAGTTTTTTAAGTCTTTCTTCAAAATCACCACGATATTTAGCTCCTGCAATCAACGCAGTCATATTTAATGAAAAAACGATCTTTTCTTTTAAATTGTCCGGAACATCTCCTCTTACAATTCTTTGAGCTATTCCCTCTACAATTGCCGTCTTTCCTACGCCCGCTTCTCCAATTAAGACAGGATTGTTCTTTATTCTTCTTGTAAGCACCCTTATCGCACTTCTTGTTTCTTCATCTCTACCTATAACAGGATCTAATTTTCCTTCAATTATTTCTTTTGTGAGATTTCTCCCATATCTTTCAAGATTTAGCATAGTTTCTTGAGATACTCCACTTAAAAAAGCTTCATTAAATTTTTTTGAAACATATCTCATAAAACTTTCATAGTCTACTTTAAATGACATTGCAAGCTTAGCACTCGCAATGTCATTCTCTCTTAAAAGAGCTAAAAATAAATGCTCTATAGTTACTTTTTCTTCATATAAATTTCTTGAGATTTCTTCAGATATTAACAAAACTCTTTGATAAGATCTACTCACGTATAAATTAGAAACACCTTTCAAACTTCTCAATTTACTTATTGCATTTTTAACATCTTCTTTTAAGTTTTGTAAAATAACTCCTCTTTCCTTGAAATAATCCTTAATATTCTTATTCGGATTTAGAAGAATGGTATAAAAAATGTGTAAATCGGTTACTTCATTGTTGTTATTTCTTATAGCAACTTGATTCGATTCATTAATTATATTAATAGCTGCCTGTGAGTATCTTGAAATATCCATTAAAACAATAACCCCCAAATTATATGCGATGCTATTCCTGCACTTAGTCCTCCTATTGTGTGAGATAGTATGGCATTTCCCGTCATCTCTTTAGTATCAAGTGCATCCATCATTGCAATATGTGTTGATAAATATCCGCTCCAGCACATGCAAATTGAAGTAAATACCGCTATGTCATTTCCACCTATTATTTTTTTACTAGCCATATCAGAAACCATACCAATTGCAGCTCCACTACTTCCAAGTGCAGTTATAGGTATAGCAATGGCCTTAGGTGTGCTAAATCCAAATAGTGGCGTTAAAATAAAACTAAGTTTTTCGCCAATTATTGGCAAAATTCCTATCCCCTGATTTGCACTGCCATCGTATATTCCACTTGCTCCTGTTCCATTTGTAAGTAAAATTACAATTGTACAAATTAAACATACTCCGGGAATTATGGCAATACCCATATCAACTCCTATCTTTCCACCTTCTAAAAGAGATTGTATAAATCTTGACCCCACAGAGCCTTCTCTTATTTTTCTCTTCCCACTAGGTAATGAAACAGTATTCTTACACTCAACCATTTCTTCTGTTCCATAATACTTCTTAGTTTTTCTAATCATAAGTCTCACGGAAACAACACTTCCTATAATAGCTCCTAAAAGACCTACCAATGCACCTTTAATTGCTCCATCAACAGGTAACGCCATCATTGAAGTAACAGTGATAAGACCCATGCCAAATGAAGTCCCCAAATTAGTTAGGGCCGGCATTTGGTATTTTTTAAAATATTTTCTGAAATTATCATCATGTGCGAGAGTCAATATAGCAGGGTTATCTGACATAAAACAGTTTAATATACCTATTGAACTGGCCCCCGGTAAATCATAAATTGGTTTCATAATTACAGATACTGCCTTATTTATTAAAGCTATAACTCCAAATTCAGAAAATATAGAAGAAATCCCCCCTGCTATAACTGCAACTGCCATAAGATAAAAACAAACATTTATAAGCAAATCAAACGCAGTATTCATCATTGTCTTAATCATATTGGTTCCGCCCATTACGTTCCCAATATAGGCAAATAGCCCAAAAAATATTACTAAAAATATGGGAGCTTCCCATCCAATTTCTTTTTTTAACAGTCTATCATTCTTTAATTCTTCCATTTATTTTCCTCTGTCATAAAATTTGTTGACTATTTTTTAGCCCCCGGATAATATTTCGGATCTTTAAAAAATTCATCTACAAGCTCTTTAAGTTCTCCACTGAGCATTATCATACCTACCATGTTAGTAAAAACAACAAGTCCTAAAGTTGCATCCAAGAATACTCCTGCATTATCAAATGATACAAATCCACCAAGTATAACCATGCCGCAAGCTATAAGTCTTACAACTTTACCTATAGTTGTACCGAATAGATATTCGCCTTGTTTTTCAGCATAAAATACTATAACTATTATTGTAGAAAGTACAAATAAGAACAAACTTATTGCTATAATTGCTGTTCCAACTTGTCCAAATGCAGAATTAAATGCTCTCTCAACCCCTATATCTTTCATATCAGGATTTTGATAAAGCCCTGTTACAATAACTACAAGCGTAGAAATTGTACATACGATAATTGTATCTGCTATTACTTCAAATATACCCCACATACCTTGTCTACAAGGATGGTCAGTAACTGCTGTTGCGTGTGCATAAGGCGCTGAACCCATACCCGCTTCATTTGAATAACAACCTCTTGCTGCTCCGGCTCTAATAAGTTGAGCTATACCTGCTCCGGCTGCTCCTCCAACAACAGCTCTTGGATTAAATGCTCCGACTATAATCATTCTAAATGCTTCAGGGAGTTTATCTATATGCATAACTATAATTGCAAGACCTGCCAATATGTAGATTGTTGCCATTATAGGTACCATCTTTTCAGTTACTTGAGCAATTCTCTTAATCCCGCCATAAGCTACTAACACAACCAACACAGCTATTATAACAGCTGAAACCACTCTTGATAAACCCAGTTGTTCCAAAGGCGCAGCTGCTGAAATCGTTTGTAATGTTATTGATGGCAATATTTCTATCATAAAGAAGAAAGATACTAAGAACCCCATTATCTTGCCTAAAGTTCCTCCAATACCCTTTTTAAATGTATATGCAGGTCCTCCAACATATTCTCCTTCAACATTCTTTTCTCTATACTTAATACCTAATATTATTTCTCCAAACTTAGTTGCTTGACCTATTAAAGCTGCAATCCACATCCAAAATATTGCTCCAGGACCTGCGGTAAAAATAATAGAAGGTGCTACTACTATATTTGCCGCTCCTATTGACGATGCAAGTGCTGCCGTTGCCGCTTGGAAAGGACTTACTGAACCCTCTCCTCCAACATTAGAAGAAAACATTTTTCCAAAAGTTTGTTTTAAAATAAATGAAAGATATCTGACTTGAATAAATCCTGTTCTCACACAGATTATAAGCCCTCCACCAAGTAATACTATTAATATTGGCCATCCCCAAAATGCGTTAGTTATATCAGATATTATTTTTATTAAATTTTCCATAATAAACTCCTTTAGTTAATTGAGATTTAGGGGAAACTGTTGCGTCTCCCCTAAATACACCAATAAATTCTCTATCTCATAAGTTGTCCATTAACAAAGAGTTGCATAAATTACCGCTTTTATAGTATGCATTCTATTTTCAGCTTGATCAAATACTAATGATTGTTTTGATTCAAATACTTCATCGGTAACTTCCATTTCTTCTAATCCGAATTTTTCATAAATATCTTTTCCAACTTTTGTCTTTGTATCGTGGAAAGATGGTAGACAGTGTAAGAAAATAGCTTCTTCATTAGCATTTTCCATAGCCGCTTTGTTTATTTGATAATCCTTCAAAAGTGATATTCTCTTTTCCCAAATTTCTGCCGGCTCGCCCATAGATACCCAGATGTCAGTGTAAAGAATATCAGCATTTTCAGTACCCTCTTTAACATCAGATGTTAAAGTTACTGTACAGTGATTTTCCTTAGCTATTTCTTTTGCCATTTCTACAAGATGATCTTCAGGGAATAATTCTTCCGGTGCACAAGCCACGAAATTAACTCCTAATTTTGCGCAAACTATCATAAGAGAATTAGCAACATTGTTTCTTGCATCTCCCATGTATACAAATTTTAATCCTTTTAAATATCCAAAATGTTCTTCAACTGTAAGCATATCTGCCAACATTTGAGTTGGATGCCATTCATCAGTCAATCCATTCCATACAGGTACTCCTGCATATTTCCCCAATTCTTCAACTGTTTCTTGAGAGAATCCACGATACTCAATACCATCATACATTCTTCCAAGAACTCTCGCTGTATCTGCAATAGATTCCTTATGTCCCATTTGAGAACCGGCTGGATCTAAATAAGTTACTCCCATTCCAAGGTCGTTTCCAGCAACTTCAAATGAGCATCTAGTTCTAGTTGAAGTCTTTTCAAATAATAAAACAATATTTTTCCCCTCAAGATACTTGTGTGGTTGTCCTGCTCTTTTCATTGACTTGAAGTTTTTAGCAAGTTCCATTAAATAACGAACTTCTTCTGAACTAAAATCAATCAACTTTAAAAAATTTCTACCTCTAAGATTTTGTGCCATTTTAATCACTCCTTTATGTAACTTATCTTTACTACCTAAGATTAATTTATCACATTTGAAAACATTTCCAGAGACAAATTAAGATTAATTTTCTGTAAATAATTTCTATTATCTCACAATGTACAAATATGGCTATCTTTATAGTACTAATTTAGTCCAATGTTTTCCAATTGCACTAAAGTGAATTACGTATTATAATAATTTTATCACATTAAATATAACTTAAACATAGAATAATGTTTCTTATCTGATCCTTATGTTATATTTTGGAGAGATTCACCATGAAAAAAATTAAAATACAAGAAAATTATAACGAAACTGTTGATAATAACTACATTTTTAATTTTGACATACAAAGTGATTCTAAACCCACAGAACCACTTTTGCATAAACACAGCAGATTTATCTACATCTTAGAAGGACATGGCAAAATTAAAATTCAAAATAAAATTATAGCCTTATTCCCGGGAGTTATAATTTCAATAGCTCCGTGGCAAATTTCGGAAATAATAGAAGTTTCCGAAGAACTCACATACTATCTTTTGGTCTATAATTTTAATCTCCTAAACATCTATATAAAAAAAGAATTTAATATCAATAGTGAAAACATTAACATAATAAATTCTCTTTATAAATCAAATGTAATCATACCTTCCAGCAAAGATTCACTGAAAATAAAATCAATTTTTGAAGATATTAAAGATGAATTTGGACTTTGCTCTGTTAATTTCATTTCAGAATCAAAACCTTATTCAACTCTTTATGGCATTTCAAAATTTGCTGAACTCTTAGTTATATATTTAAGAAATATTAATGAAACTACACCAGCTGACGATGAAATTAACCCGGACATGATTTTTATGTATATGTTTTTAAACTGTTGCAATAATTTGAGTTTAGAATTGATTTCAAAAGCATTCTTTATGAGCGAAAGTTCCATCTCCAAATATATACATGATTTTACCGGAATTGGATTTTATGAATTATTAAATGAAATGAGAATTTTTAAAGCTAAATTTCTTTTAACTCATACAAATTTAAATATAAAAGATATTGCATATATATTAAACTATTCCGATCCCGGGCAACTATCAAAAATATTCCATGACAAATATCATCTTGGAACTAAAGATTTTAAAAAATTACAATGTCCTGAGTCATTAGTAAACATAAGGCTTGATTATAGAGGACTAAAAATAATTGAATATATGTATGAAAATTATGATGAAGAATTAGATATAGGCACAGTTTCAGATTTATTTAAGACCACACCAAAAAATATAAATAGTATTCTAATGTATTACATTGAGAAAAATTTTTACAACTTTTTAAATCAAATTAGAATTCATAAAGCTTGCGACCTACTCACTGAGACTGAACTTCCTATCGCAGATATTTCAGCTTTAGTAGGATATAATTCTACAAAAACTTTCGTCAGAAATTTTATAAAGATTTTAAATATTACCCCTTCTGAATTTAGAACAACATATATAAAATAAAATAGGCGATAAACGGAAAAATATGATCCATTTATCGCTTATTTATCTCTTTTAAGTCAATTATTCTATCTGATATTTTATCTATCAAAGCATAATTATGTGATATAAATAACATGCCTATCTTTCTCTGTCTCACATAGTTGATTAATTCCTCCAGAAGTTTGACTTGTGTTATTGCATCTAACATTGAAGTTATTTCATCAGCTACCAAATACTTAGTATCTTCATGCATAACTCTGGCTATACATATTCTCTGTAACTCTCCTCCAGATAGCTCATTTGGAAAATTTCTTAACCAGAAATCTTTTATTCCAAAACTTTTAATTACTTCTTCACTTACGTTCCAACCTTCATTTAAAATTTTTGATACTTTCCAGTTTGGGTTTATGCTTTTTTCAGGATGCTGATGAATCATTTGTACTTTTAAAAATCCTTGCAATTTTTCTATGTCTTCTCCATCCACTAAAATTTTACCTGAGTTTGGTCTTAGATATCCACTCATCAACTGTCCCAAAGTACTTTTCCCATATCCAGACGGAGCCACAATTCCCAAAATTTCATTTTCATCTAATTCTAAACTCAAATTTTTTATAATTGGAGTTGTTTTGTCATAAGAAAAACACACATTTTCTAACTTTATCAATATTTCTTCTCCTAAAAGTCAACTTTAAACTCATTTTCAGGCAAAGCTCTTAACAACTTCCTTGTGTAATCGTTCTTTAAATTTAAGCCATTATTTTCAAAATCTTTTATGTCTTCAACTTCTATAATTGTCCCATCCCAAAAAACTGCAATCCTATCTGCAAACTCAAGTGCCATTTTCAAATCATGTGTTATGACTAAAGCTGATTTTCCTCTCTCTTTTAAGGATTTAAAAAAGTTAACTGTTTCTTCAACACCCAAGTCGTCCATACCTGGTGTTGGTTCATCCGCTACTATCAAGTCAGCTTCACTAATCATACTTTCACTAACGAGTATCCTTCTTGCCATCCCCCCCGAAAGTTCAAATGGATATTTATAAAGGACTTCTTTTTTTAATCCAAACTGATTTAACATTTCTTCGTATTTCTTTTCATCTCTTTTATAAAATTTAAGTTGCTTTTTAATTTTTAAAAGTGGATTTAATGAGTTTACCGTCTGTGGAATTAACCAAATTTGTTCACCACGCAGCTTTTCAATAGATCTATTGTTTAACGATTGCTCTTTATAATAAATTTCACCCCTTACAACAGCATTATATGGTAATAAATTTAAGATTGCATGAGCTAATAAACTCTTTCCGGACCCACTCGCCCCAACAATCGCAACAACTTCATTAGCTCCAACTTTTAAGTTTAAATTGTGTACTACATTTAATTCTCTTACTCTAAGACCTTTTTCATACTGTAGAAATGAAATGCTTAAATCTTCTATATTTAATAACATAAAATCACCTGTGATAAGAATATGGGCAAATTAAATCTTTTAAACTTTCTCCTAAAAAATTAATACATACTACTATACTCACCAATGCTATCCCCGGAAATATTGCCAAATGCCAATAACCATAAATTAAATATTTCATAGCCTCTGACAAAATTATTCCCACCGCCGGTGTAGATGCATCAAATCCAAATCCCAAAAATGTTATTCCTGCCTCATGTAATATTGCATGAGGAAATAACAATATAGTTCCAACTAAAATCTGTGGTAATATTTTAGGTATAACGTGATTAAATGCAATATATAAACTGCTCTTACCCATAGCTTGTGAAATTTTTATGTAGTTTTCTTGTTTTATCTCCAAAATTTCAGCTCTTATAATTCTAGTAAGAGAAGTCCAATGAGTCAGTGCTATTCCAATTATAATCCCTTTAACCCCTCTTCCAACTGCTACAGCAATTACAATTAAAAACACCATGTGTGGTATTGCTAAAGATATATCTATCAGCCAATTCACAATAATATCTGTCTTTTTGCCAAACACAGTCAATAGAATTGCAAAAGTCATAGTTATTAAAACACTGGAAAAACTTGCAACCATTCCTACACAAATTGATATCCCAAGGCCCTTAACTGTCCTTAAAAACATATCTCTGCCTACTGCATCAGTTCCAAAAAGATGCTCTAAACTAGGACCTAGAAACTTTTCAGAAAAATTAACTTTTAAATCTGCTTCACTTATTCTCCAATAACTTATAAATATATATGCTATAAAAAATATTGCTACGGTCATTATAGTTAATGTTATTTGTCTTTGTGATTTTCGTTGATTAGTATTTTTAAAAATTTTTATTTTTGATTTTATATCTTTATTAAATTCCACTTTTCCTCCTAAGCCTTGGGTCTATAAATAAATATAGTAAATCACAAACTCTATTGCCCACATATACAAACACACCGGAAAAAACCACTAGTCCCAACAGTAAAGGCGTATCACCTCTAAGCCCAGCCTCAACTGTCAAATTCCCTAAGCCCGGATAATTAAAAACATTTTCTACTAATACAGTCCCCGAAAACAATTCGCTAAAATACGTAAATTGAAGTGTCAGTCCAGGTAAAATCATATTTTTAAAAGCATAGTTCCAAAGTATCTCTCTCTTCTTTAATCCTTTTGCCTTTGCATAAAGTACATAGTCTGAGTTTAAAATGTCTTCAACTTTAGCACGTGTTTGTAAAATTATATTTGAGACTCCTGCCAACACAAGACTTATACAAGGTAATACCATATATTTTAACCTTTGTAAAAAATTTACATCTATATCTCTAACACCTATTGGCGAACCCATAGATGCCGGAAACCAATTCAATTTTATTGAAAACACAACTATCAACATCAACCCTATCCAAAATGTAGGCATTGCAGCAAAAATTAAAGCATATAACTTAATTGCTTTATCTTTTATTGTGCCTACATTAGCCCCTGCAACGATCCCTAATACAATCCCAAATATCCCCTGTAGAAGCCATGCACATGCCATTAGCATAATAGAAGATGAAAACCCTCTTTTTATTATTTCTAAAACTGGTCTATTATATATATTTGAGATTCCTAAATTCCCTCTTAATAAAAATTTAAGCCATATTATATATCTTTCAAATAGCGATTTATCTAAGCCCCATTTTAATATTAGGGCTTGTTTTTCATCTAGTGTTAAACCTATTGCCCTGCTCCTTGTAAATGAAGCAACAGGGTCAATAGGCGAGTGATCTATCAATAAAAAAGATATAAAAGAAATACTTAAAATTAAAACACAAAAGAATAAAGTTTGTTTTATAATCTTTTTCATTTTAAAAATTACTTCCATTTCCAATTAGAAATTGTATCAATCATTGGCCAACCCCCACCATGAGGTTGTATTTTTTGTCTTCCTATTTCAAGTTCATCGCGAACTAAATATAGATGATTTTCATTTACCAACCAAATCCACGGGCAATCACCTTTCCATGATAAACCTGTTTCTCCATCCCATTGAGCAAGCTTGAAATTTTCATAAAGTGCATCAACATTATCACTAGATAGAGCTTTTTCAAAGTACTCATCAACTTTTTCATTTGCATATTGATTTGCATTATAATATTCAAATCCTTTAAATTTACTAGAATAGTTATAGTACATCTCTAGAGGGTCATATCCTCCCCACCCAAATAAAACAGCACTGCTATACATTCTTGGAGTTACAAAATCCCAATCTCCGTATACAAGATTCACATCTATGCCTATTTCTTTTGCTCTCTCAGCGAAGTACAGTGCAATATTTTCTCTTTCTTTATAAGAGTACAGCAAATCAAATTTTGCTTTTAGTCCATTTTTCTCGCGTACTCCATCAGCTCCCATTTTCCAACCTGCATCTTCTAAAATCTTCTTTGCACCTTCTATATCACCATCAAATAAATCATTAGTTTGTTCATTGTACCACGGCATTTCATCGGCAACTGAATTTGCCTTAGTTCCCTCTCCATTTAGAACATTATCTATTATCTCTTGTCTATCCATAGCTATATTAAGTGCTTTTCTAATTTCAAGATCAGAAGTTACATCATTCCCAATAGGACTTCCCGGCGACATTGTATCATCGTTTGTCACCTTTCCTTCATTCTTTACAACAGGCATTGAAATTCCCCTGTTATCTATTGACTTTATACTTTCAACATGGAATCCTTCTACATTTATATCTTTAGCAGTGTAAGGAATCTTTATCATATCGCAGTCTCCTGATTTAGCTGTTGCCAAAACAGAATCATCATCCTTGAAAAATAAAAAAGTTAATTTTTTAAACGGAACTTTGTCTCCGTAATAGTATTCATTAGGTTCTACAATAAGTTGTTGCCCTTCTTTCCACTCCAACAGCTTAAAAGGCCCTGTCCCGATTGGATTTTTCCCATAATCTTGATTGTAAGCGTGTTTTGGGACAATTGACAGTGAACACATAGAGGACATAAACGAAATATCCGGCTGATTCAATTCTATCTCAACCTTGTATTCGTCTGATTTTCTAGCTTCTAAAAGCCTACTCAAATTAACTCCTGGCGTCTTTTCTTCTTTAGCTAAATTATATGTAAAGACAACATCATCCGCCGTAAAAACTTCTCCATCAGACCACTTTACATCATCTCTTAATGTAATTTCATATACCTTCTTATCCTCAGATAATTTATATTCTTTTGCTAAGTCCGGAACTATATTCAAATCAATATCTCTTTTAAATAGAGCTGACTGAAAAATAGCAGTCCCATAATGTCCTGAGCCATGTATTGGGTCCCAACCTTGTTCCGGCTCACTACCTAACCCCAGAACTAATTCATCTTTTTTAGCAGTAGTTTCTTTTGTATTCTCTTCTTTCTTATCTGCGCAAGCTACCATTACAAATAACAGCATCATTATCAACAAAGCGTTTTTTAAAAATTTTTTCATAACTCCTCCTACTAATGTTGTTAGATTTAATCCATCTTTTTAGCAATCACAACAAACATTTCCTCACTATCTACTTTTTTTAATACTTTATAATTTGCTCCTATAAAATAATTTTCTAAAATTTCCATCTTTGGCAAAATATCCTTTTCTACCACAATTGACGAATCCTTGTGTAAATTATTGATTGCCTCTCTACTTTGAGAATGACATATAATTAACTTTCCATTTTTCTTCAAATATTTTCTAAGCTTTTCTATCGCCTTCTTTTTATCTTCAAAATGAGGAAACATTGAATAACATATAACTTTATCATAATATCTAGTGTTTAAATCGCAATCTAGAATATCTTCATTCTTAAATGTCAAATTACTTGCAGCATACTTTTTCATTGCAACTTCTATCATTTTCTCAGAGATATCAACCGCGCACACTTCTCCACCTTTACCAACTCTTTCAAGTAAAAATGGAATCAAAATCCCCGTCCCCGTTCCAACGTCAAGCACTTTATCACTTGGTTTAATTTCTAATAAATTCAAAATCTCTATAATCTTTTTATTATCGTGCTTACAAAAACTGTCCCATTTTTCAGCCATTGAATTAAAAAATTCTCTTTGATTCATATTTCAAGCCTTTTTTGTTTATTTAAAATATATACAATGGCCGGAATAAATATTAGCTGAATTATAATTCCTGGAATTCCCTTTACAATAGCTCCAGTAATAAACACTGTAGGCGCCGGTAACTTAGCCATAAAGAAAGAAGCTAAAACCCAAACTACAATCGCAGATACAATTCTTCCTGCTATCATAGCCACTATTAATGACACAAATATATTAGCTTTTACCTTGTTGTGAATATAGCTTACAACTGCTCCATAAGTCAAAAGTTCAAAAACCATAAAAGGTAATACAGGAAACATTGGTGGCATACCGGTTAGCACAGAGCTAAGAATTGGAGTCAAGGCTCCAACTAAAGCTGCATAAGGCACACTCAAGAAAAACCCCGCTAATAAAACAGGAATATGCATAGGCAAAAATACCGGTCCTGCACCAATAGCATGAAATACCATTGGTAAAATCAATCCTAAAGCTATAAATAATGCCGCTAAAATCAATTCTTTTGTCGTATTCTTTCTCATAAATTTCCTCCTATAAAATTATTTTTTTCTAATTTTCTCTTTCACTTCAAAAATACTCAAGTTATTTTCTCTTGCTATCTTTGATAGGTCATCATATTCAAACTTTCCCCTACTCACTCCATATCCATAAGATTTCTTAAATCTTATCGTGCCTAAAGAAGTCTCGATTTCTTCAATATTTCTATCTAAAATATATCTAGAAGTTTGAGTTTCTCTAATACCAATAGTAGTAGTGTGTTTAAATATAAGCTCTAATAAATTACTCTTATCTTCTTCTCTACACATTACCTTTATCAAAGTTCCCGGCCTTGATTTTTTCATTCCTATTGGAACTGTATACACTTCTTTAGCTCCAGCTTCAAAAAATCTGTCCATTGCAAAACTAATTTCTTCAGCACTCATATCATCAACATTACAAGACAACTCATACACTATTTCTTCTGAGTCTTTGGTCTCTCCCAAAAAAGCTCTTACACAGTTTATTCTCTCAAAATCTTTTTTCCCCATTCCATAACCTATTTTTTCAACTCTCAATTTAGGCATTTCTTCAAATTTTGATACAAAATGTTTTAATATAGCCGCTCCAGTAGGAGTACAAAGTTCTCCGCGTATTTCAGAAGTATACATTGGAACATCTTTTAATATATAAGCTGTTGCCGGAGCTGGAACAGGCAATATCCCATGTGCACAATGTACGTGTCCACTTCCAACATTTATTGGAGATGCTATTATCTTTTCAACTTCCAACTCATCAATCAAAAAACAAACTGCTGTTATATCTGCTATTGCATCCATAGTTCCAACTTCATGGAAGTGAATTTCTGAAACATCAACATTATGAGCTACACTTTCTGCTTCTGCTATGTGCTTATAAACTTCCATAATGTCTTTTTTAACTTTCTCTGACACTTTTATATTACGAACTATTTCTTCAATATCTTTCATACTTCTATGCACATGATGCCCGTGTTCATGGTGATGGTGACTATGTGTATGTTCATGGTCTTCATGATGGTGGTGATGTTCATGGTCTCCATGATGATGGTGGTGATGTTCATGATGGTGTTCATGTTCGTCGATTTTCTCTTCTTCTCCATTTATTTTTACAACCATACGAGTTCCTTTTATGCCACACTTAAAAGAATCCACTTTTTCAAAACTAATCCCTTCAATTCCAAGATTATTTAAGTTTTCTATTTGCTTTTCATTATCTTCAAACAGTTCTAATATCGCCGCTGTCAACATATCTCCAGCCGCTCCCATTGAACATTCCAAATATAAAGTTTTCATTTCTTGACCTCCATATGATTTATCATACTGGCTGTATAACCCGCTCCAAATCCATTATCTATATTTACAACACTCACTCCACTTGCACATGAATTAAGCATTGATAAAAGTGCCGCTACTCCATTAAATGCCGCTCCATATCCAACACTTGTTGGAACCGCAATAACAGGACAATCTGTAAGGCCTCCTACTACACTTGCAAGCGCTCCTTCCATACCTGCGATGGTGATAACAACACTTGCACTCATTATTTCATCAAGATGCCCTAAAATTCTATGAAGTCCTGCAACCCCTACATCATAGAGTCTAACCACTTCATTTCCTAAGAATTCACATGTCAAAGCTGCTTCCTCCGCTACCGGAATGTCGCTTGTTCCTCCCGTAGCAACTACAATCTTACCAATTCCATTCGGTTTCTTTAATGGCCCGTATATCCCTATCTTTGCTTCTTCATAATATTCTATTGAGTGTATTTTTTTTATCTCTCTTGCTGCATCTTCATTTAATCTCGTAATCAAAATTGAACCTTGTCCATTCTCAAGCATTGTAGAAATAATTCCTATCATCTGATTTGCAGTCTTGCTTGCACCGTAGATGACTTCTCCAACGCCTTGTCTTACTTTTCTATGAAAATCTATCTTTGCATACTCTATATCTTTAAAAGGTTTAGATTTTAATTCTAACAGTGCATCTTCAACTGAAATTTCTCCATTTTTTACAGACTCTAAAATTTTTTTAATATCATTCTTCATCTCTCACCTCTAAATTCAGTGTCACTTCTCTATAAAACTTCTTAAATTCATCTACTATTTCTTTTCTAAATGAAATTATCTTTTCGAAGTCTTTCCCCGTAACTTCAATTTTTGCAACATCGTCTATTTTCCTGACTCTAAAATTTTTAAACCCAAGATTCATTAAAAATGCTTCTGCTTTTTCAATGACTGCTAAATCTTCTTTTGTTATATTCATTCCTGTCTTTATTCTCGTTGCCAAGCACGAATATGATGGTTTTCTCCAACTTGCCAATCCTTCTTTTTTGGACAATTCCCTTATTTCAGATTTAGTCAAATTACACTCTCTAAGTGGAGATAATACCTTCATCTCTTCTTTTGCCCTCATCCCCGGTCTATCTTCATATTCATCCGAAGCATTTGTCCCATCTAATAAGACATCAAACCCATCTATTTTTGCTGCCTCAATAATAGTTCCAAAAATTTTTTGCTTACAAAAATAACATCTATCCTTATCATTTTTCTCTATACGGACATCTTTTAAGACATCAACTTCTAGTATTTTTAAATCCGCTCCTAATTCATGAGCAAAATATTTTGCTTCTTTAAACTCAAACTCAGGTTGAAAATCTGATTTCACATAATATGCTCTCACTTCAGCTTTGTTTTTTAGAGCTTGTTGTAACAAAAAAACAGAATCAACTCCACCCGAAAAAGCAATTGCAACTTTTTTATTTTTGCTAAAGAATTCCTTTAAATTCATCCTTTGTTCCTCACAAATAAAAAGCATGCAAATCCCTACAGAGATTGCATACTTTCATAGTACTATTAAAAGACCGTTTGAATTTTTAACCGACTACTTCTCTAGTCATCCTTTACTTCATATAAAAGATTCAACTCAAACAACTATAAAATTTTTTCAACTTCCTTAACCGCAAGCGCTATCAATTTTTTGATAGAGTATTCATTAATTCCCACAATAACGTTATCATCGTGTAAAAACGGAATTAAAATCCTCTTTGCTCTACTAAGACTTACAGCCTCTACCATTTTTGCCGTTATCTCGCCGTATAGCGAATTAGTCAACAAAATCCCAATTGGTCCAACTATTACATCAGCTCTTGCGCAATTTACCACCACAGCATTTTCACCTGTTGCACCAAAGTTCGCTCCTGCTTTTAACATATTTGTGGTTGCAATACTATTTGTACCAACTGCAATAATTTCTAGATCTCTATACTTTTCTTTTAAGGCTTGAATAACTTGTTTTCCAAGTCCGCCCCCTTGAGCATCAATTACTAATATATTCACAACTACCTCTTTAAATTTTAAATATAAATAATTATATCATTTATTTTCTATAAATTTAAATTCCAAATAGAATTTAGATTAAATCCTTTAATTTTTTCTCTAATTGTCCTTTATTAAAAGGACAATATCAATTATTAAAACAATAAGCCCAGAAATTTCTGAGCTTATCTTAATTCCCAATAGAATTTAAATTTTCTAAAACTATTTTTTTGTCTTAACTTGTTTATTAGATTCTCTATCGTTTTTTGAATTTAAATTTCTCTTATCATTTTTCTCATCATTGTCTTTATTTGAACCATTTTTGCTTTCATTTTCTACACTGCCTTCTGCTTCTACAACTTCACTTCTAAGGGCTACTTCCTTTGCAAATTTTTCATCTATCTTGTAAACAGAAACTTTATCTCTTCCTATTTTTACACTATTTACAGGTACACCTTCAAGCGTAGCTGTTGAAATATCTTCTCTATCTATTCCAATGCCAAACCTTGCTAAAGTAACCATTTGTCCATATGTCAAATCTGTTTCCACAAACTCATCAACAATATCAAGTAATTCCGGAATTTTTAATATCATTGCAGGAGACTTCAATTTTTCAAAAAGCATCATCAAAAATCCTTGTTGCGCTCCTATTCTATCTATATCTTGACCTTCATAAGCCTTTCTTATTCTAAGATAGTCAACTGCCTTTTTACCATCTAAATGGTTAATCCCCCTCTTCATGTTTATTTCTAAAGGTGGCACTACCCAATCATCTTTATAAGTATAGTCAGGCCTATCCCACTCTACATCCATTCCCCCAACAGCGTCAACGATTTGTGTAACCGCTTTATAATCTATCAAAGCATAGTGGTCTATCTTAACATCCAATAAATCTTCAACTGTAGAAGCTACAAGTTTTAATCCTCCCTTAGGATAAACTATGTCACTAAATGCAGCATTTATTTTATTTTTATCATATCCATGAATCCTTACATAAGAATCTCTTGGAACTGATAGTAATTGTACTCTCTTACTTACCGGGTCAATTGAGAATACCATTATAGTGTCGCTTCTCATTCCATTTTTTTCTTCTGAAAGTTGTTTAGTCGCTGTTTTATCAACTCCTAAAACAAGCACTCTCAACACTGCATCATTGTTAAAAACTTCCGTTCCCTTAGTGTCTAGGATAGATTCTTCTTTTTTATCTTTTAAACTAACTTTTCCCTTGTTTTCATAATCAGGTTTTATTCTGTATAATAGCAAAACCAGCCCTGCTAACAAGCACAGCATTAAAACTGCGAATATTCTGAATACATATTTCACTCTACACCTCATATAAATAATTTTAGTATGATTAAAGCTATAACGAATGGTACTCCCAATAATCCTGTCAAAAATGCCACTATTGGTTTAATTGCTATGTAAATACCAAAAGAGCTCAATAAAATGTTTGCAACATAGAGAATTATAGCTCCTATGATTGTGTTCAATATAACTTTAACAACTATTTTTATAGACTTAAATATAATTAATGCAAATAGTATCGCAACTATTGCACCTACAACATAAAGTTCCATACTTTCACTTCCTAGTTTTTTATTATATCATGTAATCACATTATTTAAAATAAGAGGTGGTTTAGTGAAAATTTATCTTGATGCAGATGGGTCTCCCATTACTAATGTGCTAATAAATTTAGCAAGAGAATACAATGTAGAATTAATAATAGTTAAAAATTATCTAACTGACATAAAAAGTGACTATGCAACTGTTGTAAGTGTTGATATATCTTCTGACTCTGCTGATTTATATATTGCAAACCACGTTCAGCGCGGGGATTTAACTATAACTGCCGATAAAGCTCTATCAGCTCTTATCTTGGCAAAAGGCTCATATGTTATAGATTTTCATGGAAATAATATAAATGACAACAATATTTTGTTCCACTTAGATACTAGACACACTAATAGAAATCTTAGAAAAAAGGGTATATATTCAAAAATTAATGCCCGCAAAGAAATAGATACTCAAAATTTTATAATTTCCGTTAGAAAATTTCTATCTACTCTTGCAAATCAAACAGGAGGTATTTTATGATAACACTATTTATATCAAGTTTATGTCCGGATTGTCCACCAGCTGTAGAAGCTTTTGAAAATTCTTTACTTGACTATAAAATAATAGACATTACTGAATCTATGGCTAATTTAAAAGCCTTCTTAAAATATAGAGACAAAGATTCCTTTTTCGACTCTATTAAATTTAAAGGTCAAGTTGGAGTCCCCACTATAATGATTGGAGAAGGAGAAAAATTTTATTCTTTCTCATCTGAGCTGGATTTAAAAAATTTATAATCTCAATATAAAGGAGATAACTACAACTTTGTAAATATCTCCTAATTTTTAATATTTTTTTAATTCAGATGTTCTTAATATTATATTGGCTACATCTTGTACAGAAAATTTTGATACATCAATTGTTATATCATAATCAGATGAGTAGCCCCACTGTCCTGTTGTATACTTTTGATAATGGTTTCTTCTTCTTGCATCTATCTTTTGAACTTCATTTTTAGCTTTTGTATCGTCATATTTATATCTATCTTTTATCTTTTCTAATCTATATTCTTCCGGTGCGGTCAAAAAAACATTGAATACTTTCCCCGTACTCAAAACATAATTTGTACACTTACCCATCATTATACAAGGACCTTTTTTAGCTAAATCTCTTATTGTTTTTGAATTAGCTAAAAATTGTGCATCATTACTTGTAATATCTTCTTGTGAATAAGAGTAATTTTCTCTGTATAAATCATACACGGTTCCTTGTAAAAATGTATCATCTTTTTTTACATTTGAAGGATCTACTTGGCTCTCCAATGTTTTTAACTCTATTATATCCTCATCATAAACTTCAATATTTAATTTCTTTGCAAGTATAGAAACTATCTCAAAAGCTCCAGTCCCATGTTCTCTGTCAATTGTATATATTACATCATTAGATGTACTTGAATTACCTAACAATTTATTAAAAAAATTCATCTTTATCACTTCCCTATTAAATACATTATCTCACATTAGAATAAATAATTTATTAAAAAATAGATTATGATTTCTAAGATTGTACTAAATAATTTCTATAGATAGCCTTTTTTCTTTAATATCCTCACTATATACCAAGATATCACCATACTAAGCAGTACCAAAATCCAAAATGCCGCCGGATGATTTTCAATCGGAAGTTTTACATTCATTCCCCACAATCCACCAACTATAGTTGGTACAGTCATTACTATTGTTATAGAAGTCAAAACTTGCATTACCACATTCAATTTATGTGAAATCAAATTTGAATACAAATCAGATAAATTCTCCATTATAGTTGTAGACTCTTCAATCATCACTCTAGCTTGTTTGTTTTCAACAAGCAAATCATGTAACAATTCAGATGCCTTATCGCTTTTTAATTTAGAATATGACTCAAACATCTTTTCTATTACCGGTCCATTTTCTCTGGTTGCCATACTAAATTTTATAAGTGACTTTTGTATTGCTATCATATCTGAAAAAGCTCTTTCATCACTATTTTTAAGCACTGTTCGCTCAATTTTCTCTATGCTTTCATTTAACTCTCTAACACTTTTTACAAATTCAGAACAAATTGCCCATGCAATTTCTGTAGATAGACTCTCACTATCTTCTCCCAGATCTTTCTGTTCATAAGAATTTTTAACTTTGTTCATCAACTTCAAACTTTCAGTAGAAACTGTAATCAAAATTCCATCAACCATTATCATTGATAGCGGTCTTGTTATATAGCTACAATTATTTATTTTTACTGGATGACTTAGTAAAAATAAATTAGCTGCTCCACTTTCCCAAACTTCAACTCTTGGAACTTCTTCATTGTCTAGCACAGAGTAGATATAATCCTTTGGAATTTTATATTTTGTAAGTATTTCATCAATTTCTTGTTGATTGGGTTTTATAAGTTCTATCCAAAAAAACTTTTCACCATTTTCTGAAATTGTCAATTTATTATTATCAATATAGTATTTATTTTCCATTTTCTTTATTTCCCAACTGTGCAGCCATAATTGCAATAAACATCAACAGACATCCTATTAATTCTCTTTTAGTTAAAATTTCTCCAAGTATTAAATAACCGCCTACCGCTGCAAAAACTGATTCTATTGAGCTTATCAAAGACGCTAAAGCAGCATCTATATACCTTAAAGCCATGATCTGTAATGTAAATGCCACAGAACTTGACATTATTGAAGCATAAAGTATTGACCACATCGCCAACTTTATAGCTTCTAATGAAATTGTTTCAAATACAACAGCTCCTACTACACTTAAAAGTCCACATACTATAAATTGATAAGCATTAAATTTCAACCCGTCTGTTCTCGGAGAATAGTACGCTATTACAAGCATATGAATAGAGAAAAATATAGTAGAAATAAAAACTATTAAATCGCCTTCATTTATTGATAGATTTTCTTTAACTGACAATAAATAAACGCCTATTACAGATAGTACAATACAAAATATTAGTTTTTTAGACAGTCTATGCCCTCTAAACATCATGAGTATTGGAACTATTATTATATAAAGTGCACTTATAAACCCCGCCTTACCCACAGTTGTATCTACTATTCCTATTTGTTGTATATTCATTGCACAGAACAACACTATTCCAGTCAGGATTCCCCCTCTTCTTGTAGCTGCTTGATCTACGACAACACTTTCTTCATCAAGTATAGCTTTTCTTAAAAATGGATTCATCCTCATAATAAGTATCACAAATCCGCCAATCAAACATCTTAATGCAGAAAACGTCATTGTGCCTATGTATTCCATTCCCTTACTCTGTGCCACAAATGTCAAACCCCATATTGCTGCTGCAAATAGTAAATAAATAGATGCCTTTAATTTATTTTTATCCATAAATATTCTCCCAATAAATAACTTATATACACAGTGTAACAGACACAAATTAAACTTTAAAGCCACTTTAAAAATTATTATCTTTTAGTAATTTAAATATTAATCTTAACTCTCATTAAATTTTTGCATAAAAAAGCACAGGCAATCTAACCTGTGCTTTAAATATCTTAGAATAATTTTCCGCCAAATGCTACGAATAATGGTGCAAATACTAATGATACTACTGTTATAAGTTTTACAAGAATATTTAATGAAGGTCCTGAAGTATCTTTGAATGGGTCCCCTACAGTATCTCCAGTTACAGCTGCTTTGTGAGCTTCTGAACCTTTTCCGCCATGTGCTCCACCTTCGATAAATTTCTTAGCATTGTCCCAAGCTCCACCGGAGTTTGACATAAAGATTGCCATTAATACACCGGTGATAAGAGCTCCGGCTTGTAATCCACCTAGAGCTTCTGCTCCAAGTAATAGACCTACTACTATTGGAACTACTACTGCTATTACTCCCGGAACGATCATTTCTTTAAGAGCAGCTCCTGTAGAAATATCTACACATTTTGCATATTCAGGAGTTGCTTTACCTTCCATAATTCCCGGGATTTCTCTAAATTGACGTCTTACTTCATCAATCATTGAAGAAGCTGCGTTTCCTACTGCTGACATTGTCAAAGCAGAGAAGGCAAATGGAAGCATACCACCGATAAATGTTCCGGCAATAACTTCCGGTTTAGATACATCAATTCCTTCTAGCCCTGTTGCGTTGATATATGAAACAAATAGTGCTAAAGCTGTAAGAGCTGCTGAACCAATTGCAAATCCCTTACCGATAGCTGCTGTTGTATTACCTACTGCATCAAGTGAGTCAGTTATTTGTCTTACTTCTTCTGGAAGTTCACACATTTCTGCAATACCGCCAGCATTGTCAGCTATAGGACCATAAGCATCAACTGCAATTGTCATACCTGTAGTTGAAAGCATACCTACTGCTGCAAGAGCTATACCAAACAATCCGTGAACTGATGATTCATTTCCACCAGCACCTATAAAGGCAACCATTATGCCAATAGCGATTACTATGATTGGTCCAACTGTAGACATCATACCTACAGAAAGCCCTGAAATTATGTTTGTAGAAGAACCTGTTTCAGATTCTGATGCTATTCTTCGCACCGGAGCGTATTCATCCGCTGTATAGTACTCAGTTATTTTAGATATTATAAGTCCAACACATATACCTGCTATTACAGGAACAAATGGTTTAAAGTTACCAAATATCATATTTGATAATACAGCTGCTGCAATTATACTAGCTCCGGCTGCAATGTATTCTCCAACGTTTAGAGCTTTTTGAGGGTCTTTATCTCCCTTTACAAAGAACACTGCTATGATCGAAGCAATTATACCTACTGCTGCTATTGATAGCGCATATGCTATACCATTTTCTTGATATGCAACTACTCCTAGAGTAATAGCCGATAAAAGAGCTCCAACATATGATTCAAATAAGTCTGCTCCCATACCTGCAACGTCCCCTACGTTATCTCCTACGTTATCAGCAATAACAGCCGGGTTTCTTGGATCGTCTTCAGGAATTCCCGCTTCAACTTTACCTACAAGGTCAGCTCCAACGTCTGCCGCTTTAGTGTAGATACCACCACCAACTCTTGCAAAAAGAGCGATTGAAGAAGCACCTAATGAAAATCCTGTAACTATAGTTGTATCTTGAGTTAACATATAAGCTGCTGTGATACCTATAATTCCCAATCCTACAACGCACATACCCATTACAGCCCCGCCTGAGAATGCTATATCAAGTGCTTTTGCAAGACCTGAAACATTAGCTGCGTTTGCAGTTCTAACATTTGCACGTGTTGCCACTCTCATACCAACATAACCTGCGATTACTGAACAAATAGCTCCTGCAATGAAACATAGAGCTGTTGCCACACTGTGAAGTCCAACAGCTAAAATTGCAGCAAGAACTATTACAAATACTACAAGTGCCTTGTATTCTCTTGTTAAAAATGCCATTGCACCATCTTGTATATATGAAGAAATTTCCCTCATTCTTTCATTCCCCGGATCTTGTTTAGACACAAAAGATGCTTTAAAGAAAGCAAAAGCTAGTGCTAAAACTCCGGCTACTATAGCTAAAATATAAACATTCATTCTTCCGTATACCCCCTATATTGCTGAAAGTGCTATTACGGAAACTAAAAATATTATAGATGATACTGTTATAATACGATTTTCAATTTCCTTCTTGCTTGTTCCTCTATGTTCGCCCCATAGATTTGATTGTTCTCCCTGTAATGTGCCAAGTCCTGCTTGAGCACTCTCAGTAACTACCACAGTGCCAATTAGAACGAGCGATGAAATGGCAATAATTACTGTCAAAAATAATTCCACTATAAAACCTCCTATTTTATTTATCCACAATGCATTAATTCTACCACAATAAATTTTCAAAATCAATTGAAACCGTTAATTTCAAGCCTTTTTATACTAAAATATCTTCAAAAATAAAATTACTAGTATACCAAGTGCTATCCTGTACATTCCAAACACTTTGAAATCGTGTTTTTGAATGTAACTCATAAACTTAGTTATTACAGCATATGCTACTACAAAAGAGACTACAAAGCCCACTAAAATATAGAACCACTCACTTACTGTAAACGATGTTCCCATCTTCAATACCTTCAAAGCCGTTGCCCCTAACATTGTTGGAATTGCTAAGAAAAATGAAAACTCAGCTGCTGTTGTCCTGTTACAGCCAAGAGTCATTCCTCCAATTATGGTAGCTGCACTCCTTGAAGTGCCCGGTATCATCGCTAAGCATTGGAACACTCCTATTTTAAAAGCATCCACTACACTTAGCTCATCAATGTCTTCATATTTAAATTCAGATTTTTTCTTATCTTCCATAAATATGATTATGACACCATAGATTATCAATGTTATTGCAACTACGGTTGGATTAAATAAGTACTTGTCTATTATATCATCAAATAGAAAACCTAAAACTGCAGCAGGTAAAAATCCTATTATAACCTTCGCTATCAATCTCATGGTTTTCTTATCTCTTAAGTGCCATCTATCTGAAATAGATAAATGTGATTCATTTTCTACAATGTTTGAGGATAATTTTTTCTTTGATAGTGGGTTTAATTTATCCCAATACAATAGCACTACTGCTAGAATTGCCCCCAATTGAATTATTACTGAGAACGCATTTTCAAAGCTTTGTGAGTGTAATTTTAAAATCTCACCAACTAAGATTAAATGTCCTGTAGATGATATCGGCAAAAATTCCGTAATACCCTCTACAATTCCCAAAATTATTATCTTAATTAACTCCATCTTCCCTCCTATGAACCATATTCTTTATTCAAGAATTTAGTGAATTCTTTTCTAAATATCAGTTCCACTGTACCTGTTGGTCCATTTCTATGTTTTGCAATTATAACTTCGCCAATATTTGGTTTTTCCGACTCTTCTTTTGTATAGTACTCATCTCTAAATAGAAACATTACAACGTCGGCATCTTGTTCTATAGCTCCTGATTCTCTAAGGTCTGAAAGAATAGGCCTGTGATCAGCTCTTGCTTCGGGTGAACGTGAAAGTTGAGACAGTGCTAGCACCGGCACTTCAAGTTCTTTTGCTATAGCTTTTAAGTTTCTTGAAATCGCTGAAATTTCTTGAGTTCTAGATTCAACTTTTTCGCTCATTTGCATAAGTTGGAGATAATCTATAACCACCAAGTCCAAACCTTTCTCCATCTTTTGTCTTCTGCACTTGGCTTTTAGCTCCAACGGAGAAATACCTGCCGTATCATCTATTTCAATTTCAAGCTCAGATATTATCGGCATTGCATTTATGACTCTTTCCCAATCATCTGCTGTCAAATTGCCGGATATTATCTTTTGTAAATCCACATGTGCTATTGAAGCTATGATTCTGTCAACCAGCTGAGTCTTACTCATTTCAAGAGAAAACATTGCAACTTTTGCCTTTGCTCTTAGCGCTGCATTAGTTGCTATGTTTACCATTAGAGCAGTCTTTCCCATTGATGGTCTTGCCGCAAGAAGTACAAGATCTGACTTTTGTAGACCGCTCAACTGTCTATCCAAATCTTCAAAACCTGTAGTAACCCCAGTTAGCGAGTTTGGATTTTGCGCACGTTTTTCCATTGCAGCAAATGACTCAAGTAAAGTCTCTTTTATCGGAGAAAGTCCTGCTCTGTGAGAATCTTGGGTTATGTTAAATATACTTGACTCGGCTTTTTCTATAATCATATCTAAATCTGCATCTTGTGCATATGCACTTGACATAGTTTCATCCGAGGCAGCTATCAACTTTCTCAGTGTAGACTTTTCTTTAATTATCTCACAATGATACTTTGTATTTGAGACTAAGCCGGCAGATGAACTCAAACTTGCTATATAGCTAATCCCCCCGACATCTTCAAGACTATTTCTCTTTTTCAGCTCATCTATTGTAGTCATCACATCAACCGGAACATTTCTATTGTATATAGAGGTTATGGCTCCATATATTTCACCATGAATTTCCGAATAGAAATCTTCAGCTCTTAAAATTTCAACGGCCGATGTGATGGCATCTTTAGATAGCATCATAGCACCAAGCACTGACTGTTCCGTTTCAGTGACATGAGGAGGTATTTTGAGATTTAAATCTTCCATCATTCTGCCTCAACTATTACCTTTAATTTTGCAACTATTCCAGGATACAATTTTAAAGGTACAGTTTTTGTGGCCTCCATCTTAATGTTTTCACTTAATTCAATTTTTTTCTTGTCCAGTTTTATTTTAAGTTGCTCTTCAAGAGCTTCTTTTATATTTTGAGAAGTTATCGCTCCGAAAAGTCTTCCTCCCTCACCTGATTTAGCCTTTATTACAACTTTGCCTGCTTCAATCTTCTTTTTTAGTTCAGTGAATTCAGCTCTGTTCTTCTTCTCTTCTTCTGCTCTCTTTTCGTTATCTTCTTCCCATTTTTTAAGATTCTCTTCATTAGCTTCTATGGCAACTTTTCTTGGCAGCAAGAAATTTCTTGCGTATCCGTCTTTTGCCTCAACAAGAGACCCCGCTTTCCCTAAATTTTTATCGTCTTTTAATAAAATTACCTTCATATATTTTCTCCCTTTTTCTGTTCATCAATATACTCTTCCACTGCTTGTACTAAAATATTTTCAGCTTCATCTAGAGATTCTACCTTTAGTCTGGCTCCAGCCATGTTAAGATGTCCTCCACCTCCTAATTTTTCAAGTATCAACTGCACTGAAAAATCCCCAGATGACCTTCCTGAAATGTGAATTTCATCATCTACCGGAGTCATTACAAAACTTGCTCTTATTCCATTTATATCAAGCAATTCATCGGCAGCTTGTGCCGCTATCAATATGGAATTCGCAGCCTTTTTATCTAACCTTGAAATTGCCACTTCATCACAAACTACCTTTGTAGCGTGCACTACTTGAGCTCTGTTTTGAAGTGTATCTAAGTCATCTTGGAACAAGTTCTTTACCTTTATCATATCTGCACCGGCACGTTTTAATATTGATGCCGCTTCAAAAGTTCTAACTCCTGTTTGGAAACTAAAGTTCTTAGTATCAACTACTATACCACTCATTAGCGCATCTGCCTCAAAATGGGTTAAATTTAATTCATCATTCATATAAGTCAACATCTCAGTTACAAGTTCACTTGTAGAGGATGCATATGGTTCAACATAAGTCAGCACCGGATTTTTGACAAATTCCTTACCTCTTCTGTGGTGGTCTATTACAACTATTTGTGTTGTCAAATCTAAAAGCTCGGGACTTTCAGTAAAGTTTGGCTTATGATTATCGACCAATATAACCAATGACTTAGGTGTTATATTACTCTTTGCCTGCTCTGAGGAAATTATCTTCTCAAAAATTTCAGGTTCTTCTTCTTTCATTCTATCAAGAAGGTTTGATATTGAAGGATTGCTCTTATTTAAAACAATATGCCCTTCAACATTTCTATTTAACACAGCTCTTAAAATACCTATCGCTGAACCTATAGCATCCATATCGGCATTTTTATGTCCCATTATATAGACGTCTTCCGCTCCATCAATAAGTTGTTTTAATGCAACACCTAACACTCTTGCCTTTACTTTGTTTCTCTTTTCAACAGCTTTTGACTTGCCCCCGAAGAATTCATAATTGTCCTCAACTTTTATTACGGCTTGGTCTCCTCCACGTCCGAGTGCAAGGTCTAAGCAAGTGTCAGCTTCATCCACAGACTCTTTAAAATTAAGCCCAAAAGATGATACTCCTATCGAAAGTGTCATAGGTATGGAATTACCCATATCTAACTCTCTTAAATCGTCAAGTAGATCAAATCTCTTTTCCTTTATGCTCTTTAATGCCCCAAAAGTCATGACAACTAGGTACATATCGTCATCATACTTTCTAACCAAGGCATCATAACTTTGAAAATATCCTCTTACTAAGTAATCTATCTCAGCTATTAACTGTGGTCTGTTGGCAGTTGGTGCTGAGTCCATTGCCTCATCGTAGTTGTCCACTTCTATTTTTGCAACTATTGGATATTCTGAGACATATTTATCTCTCAAAACATCATAATCAGTCTTGTCTACAAAGTATAATAGAATTAATTTACTTCTATCTGATTCAGTTTTTTTTACATCAACTACATTCGCATAAACTCTATATGACTTAGAGCCTAATTTTGCAGTTAAATCTTCATCATTAGGCGCTTCAATTATACTTTCAAAATTTATTTCAGGAATCAACTCAGAAACATTTATCTCCATAATTTCAACATCTTCAAATATATTTAAGAAAGTTGTGTTGTACCAAATTACATTCGCATTTTCATCTGTTATTACCATTGGAAAAGGCATAGAAAAAATAGCATGTTTTGTTATCGAGTCAAAGTCTCTACTTATTGTTTCAATCATCTCAACTGACTTTTGGTTGTACTCTTCTATGGTCTTACTACCTGAGTATATCAAATAAACCAAAATTAGAAGTCCCAAAATACCTAGCCAAGGCTCAAAGTATAAAAGTCCTATGCTCAATATAGCAACAACTACTATAAATCCTTTAAAGTCTTTTAAATCAAATTTATAATCCATCTTTCACCTCACGCGAGCCTTCTAAAGTTGAATATATTGTCCAAAACACCCATGGCTATAAAAACAAACTGTGCTCCCGGAACTAAAAATCCAAAAAGAGGCACTAAAATTTTTATAAACCTTCCAGCTTTAATCTTATTTAGTATGAACATTATAACACTCATTCCCAAGAAAAATAGTATGCTTGAGAATACTAAGATTAAGTTTTCTATAACTAAATTAGGTGACTCAAAAAGTCTATCTCCAAAGCTATATAATCCAGCTATTGAAAAAACTCCTACAAATAATATTCCTTTTGGTAGATTAAAATAAATAAATGGTTTATAGTTTAATTTTAATCCTTGTTTTAAGATAAGCTTTCTTATTGATAAGTGATATGTTACATAACTTAACAAAAGAGAAATTATAACTAACATAGCCGGCATCAATTGCAACGACCTATTATACAACATAGTCCATTCTGCAGTTGAGAGCTTTTCAATACTCATATTATTTTGTACTTGTATAAAACTTTCTAAAACTTCTTTTGATTTTAACATTTCAGGGCTAACCCCATAAGAATATGAAGTTACAAATATAGAAATAAAAAACATTACCGCTGCCAAAACTACAGTTGAATTCTGGTCATAATTTTTATGCATCATCCAGTGAAATACTAAAATCATTGGCCCAAATAACGTAAAAACTACTATTGCATAATTTAAAGAAATCATAGTCAGTAGTGCATTGGCAACAAAGAACATCGAAAAAGCGCTCATAACGCCTCCTGATATAGCTTCCCCAACGAAAATAGCCGGTAAAAATAAAAATGCCGGTGGAAAAACCATTCCAATCGCAGCAATAAGTACTGCTCTTGTAACCAATATAAACTTATTTAATGTTGAATTTGTAATTTCAATCATCCCCTTACTATTTTTTATTTTACCATACCAACTAAATATAAAATAGATATTTGTTAATATGCTATTTATATACATATTGTGGTATAATTTCACTAACGTGTAGGAAAGGAGTTAATATGATTCAAAGTTTAATTAAAGCAGCAAATATACTCGAATATATGAAACAAGACAGCCGCGAATTCACCATCGCAGAAATTTCAGAAGCCATATCAATTCCACCAAGTACAACTCACAGAATTTTATCCACACTAATAGCCTGTGAGTTTGTAACTAAAGACAACAATACCCACTTATATAAACTTGGTCCCGGACTTATTTCAATAGGCATGGCAGCTTCAGGAAATATAAGTCTGCAAAGTGAGGCTGATATTATTTTAAGAAAACTTTCAGACGAAACTAATGAGGACTCATTTATGATAGTTCGCTCTGAAAATACAGGAGTTGTCATAGGAAAAGCCGAAGGCTCTGAAACATTGAAAATCGTTGAAAATTTCGGAAGACAAATACCTCTACATAAAGGTGCTATAAGAAAAGTAGTTCTTGCATACCAGTCAGAGGATTTTATAAATTCTTACTTAAAACTTGAATTAGATCCATATTCAACCGGCCCTGTAGATATTGAACAATTAAAATCTGAACTTCAAAGAATTAGAGAAAAATCTCTTGCAATTTCAGAAGGAGAGTACATAAAAGATACTATAGGCCTTGGAGCACCGGTTTTTAATCATACAGGCGACTTCATAGCTTCCATAGGTATAGTTACCCCCGAATACAGGTCAAAAGATAAAGTTGATGAAATGATTAAATATGTGAAAGGAGCAGCCTTGGAACTTTCAAAACGTCTAGGCTATAGAGGAAAGAATGAATAAGTATGAAGAACTTTTATTTAAGATAAAATCTCTTTGTTCTCAAACGGAGAATAAAGTTTCAATTCTGGCAAATGTTTCAGCAGTATTGTTTGAAATGGAAGATGTTTCATGGGCGGGGTTTTATATATTAAAAAATCAAAAACTATTGCTAGGACCATTTCAAGGTAGAGTAGCTTGTACTAAAATTGAAATCGGAAAAGGTGTTTGCGGCAAATCCTTTGAAAAAAGTGAAACGCTAATCGTTGATGATGTCCATAAATTTGATGGACATATAGCTTGTGATTCAAGAAGCAATTCTGAAATAGTTGTTCCAATTATGAAAGATGATCTCCCGATTGGAGTAATTGATATAGATTCAACTTCATTCAATAGATTTTCAAAAATTGAAAAAGATTTTTTAGAAAAAGTTTCATATATAGTTTCAGAAAAAATGTAATTTTAAGAATATGTGTATTACAAATAATATACGCACATCCTCTATATTTTAAAAGGTGCCGGCTTTATACCGACACCTAATTTTTATACTAAATTTCTAATTTCTTCTATTTTTCTACGGTAATCTTTATAAATTTTTTGAGCTTCCTCTATAGAAACTTGTTGGAATAAAACTTTTCCATGCGGAGCCATTTGTGACAATTTACAAATATCCGGCGTTATTACAGTTGCTATCTTAGTATATCCACCAGTGGTTTGACGGTCTGCCATTAACACAATAGGCCTGCCATCTGCCGGAACTTGGACAGAACCCTTAACTGTTCCATCTGATATTATATCCGCACCCTTTTTAAATTCCAATGGGTTTCCATCCAATCTAATCCCCATTCTGTCGGCATTTTTAGTTATTGTATATCCACCTGACATAAAGAATTTTTTAATACCTTCTTCCGTAAAATAATCATCTTGTGGTCCTAGCACAGCTCTTAAAACTGCAAATTGACTCATAACAGGTCTATATTTTTCAGGAATAACTCTCTTCACAAAATCTCTTGCATTTAAAATTTCAAATTCATCTTTTGGTTTTAAAGCTCTTCCTTTATAGCCACCTATCTTGCTTTTTATTAAAGTTGATTTACTTCCATTTAATTCTTCAACGCCTATCTCTCCACTAAAAGCCAAATATGCTCTCATTCCGGATTTTAATTTTCCAAAACTTAGTGTGCTTCCAGCTTTTAACAAGTGAGTCTCATACATTGCAACCTCTATACCGTCTACTTTAGGTGTAACATCAGCGCCTGTAACAGCAAAAGTTACGTCTTCATCAACTTTTAAAGTTGGTCCCAAATAAGTTATTTCAAATACAGCTTCACCGCTTTTATTGCCAACTAAAATATTTGACAACTCATAGCTGTATTCATCCATTACTCCTGCTTGTCCTATGCCAAACTTTTGATATCCTATTCGCCCAAAATCTTGAACGGTAGTGAGTATACCTCCCATTATAACTTCTACTTTAGCCATTCAACTCACCTACTTCTACACGTCTAACATTGACTTTATAGTCTCCAGATTCCACTTCAGCTTTTATTTTATTGTACTCTTCTTCGTCTATACTCACATATCTTATATAATCTCCGGCTTGTATAAACACCGGCGGTTCCGCTTCCGGATTGTATAGTTTAAGTGGCGTTCTTCCTATCAACTGCCAACCACCCGGTGACTCAGATGGATACATTCCCGTTTGACTACCTGCTATTCCAACAGAACCGGCTTCAATTTTAAACCTTGGAGATTTCAACCTTGGTGTTGCTATTCTCTCATCCATTCCGCCCAAATAAGTAAATCCCGGTGCAAATCCAAGCATATAAACTAAATAATCAGTTCCTGTGTGAATTTTTACAACCTCTTCTTCTGACAGACCTGCATTTGATTTTACAAAGTCCATGTCAGGGCCATACTCTCCACCATATAAAGTCGGAATCTCTATAAGATTTACTTTTTCTTCTCCATCACTTGAAGAAACACTCTCATATTTTTTTAACTGTTCAACCAATTCACTATAACTCAACTTTTCAGGTTCATACACTATGGTTATGGACCTATATGTTGGAGTCATCTCCACTATTCCGTCTATATTACCATCTATCGCCGCCATAGTACTTCTGATTTTGGCGTTTATATCTTTGTTTATCTCATTTCCAAACTCCATAACTATGGCTCTGTCTCCGGCTATGAGATATTTAACTTCATTGTACATAATTCCTCCTTAGAAGAAAGTAGATAATTTAGTCACCATTGTTGTAACTCCCAAATAGAATGAAAGTGCCGTTACAATCCATCCTAAATAGAAAAGAACCATTGGATGTTCATAATTTCCTACTATTGATTTCTTCTTACTTGCAATAAGCATAACCGCTAAAGTTATTGGTAAAATCAATCCATTTAAAGCTCCTACTAGTACAAGTAGTGTTTGTGGTTGACCTATTAAGACATATGCAAGAGTTGAAACTACTATAAAGCCAATTGTGAATAAATTAGCCTTTTCTTCAACTACTTTGAATAGAGTTTTTAAGAAAGATACTGAAGTAAAAGCACAACCTACGATTGAAGTAATCGCAGCTGCAGTAAATACCAAACCAAATATCTTATAACCAACTTCTCCACTTGCTATTTTAAAAGCTGACGCCGCTATATTTTCAGGATCAAGTTGTCCGCCTGATGATATTACTCCAAGAACAGCTAAGAATAATAAAATTCTAACTATTAGAGCAACTCCTATTCCCATTGTTGCCGACTTAGTAACTTGTGGTAAATTTTCTTCGCCAGTTATTCCCGCATCAATTAATCTGTGCCCGCCTGAGAATACTATATATCCACCAACAGTTCCTCCAAGAAGAGTTAGTACAGCAGGAATAGTATTGTTTAATTCTGTAGGTGCAACTGCTCTAACAGCAGCTTCTCCAACCGGAGGCGCAGTGGTAACACATACGTAACCTATCAAAAGTATCATTCCGGCACCTAACACTTGGGTTAGTTTATCCATTGCATTACCGGCTGACTTTGAAGTGAAGATTACTATTCCCAGTAGAGCAGCAATTATTGCTCCAAGTTTTGTATCCATACCAAATATTACATTTAGTCCTAGTCCTGCTCCACCAACATTTCCTATGTTAAATGCAAAGCCACCAAGAGCTACTAAAAATGCTATAAAATATCCTAATCCAGGCAATACTTTGTTTGCTATATCTTGTCCTCTTAATCTTGAAACTGCTATAACTCTCCAAACATTAAGTTGCGCAACATAACTCATTATTATTGAAGCAAATATTACAAAAGCAAAATCAGCATGTAAATCATTTGTGAACTTTGCTGTCTGTGTCATAAATCCAGGTCCTATTGCAGAAGTAGCCATTAAAAAAGCTGCCCCTAAAAGAACCGACCAATTTATTTTTTTCTTTTCCATAAATTACCTCACTTTATAAATTCATCTACAGGCTTTATTTCAATTCCCGCTTCAATTAAACCTGCTCTTATCTGTTGAACAAATTCCATTGCTTTTGGATTATCTCCATGAACACATATAGAATCGGCTTTTATGTCTATATCTGTTCCGTCAACAGCTGTAACTTTTCCTTCTTTAATCATTCTTATAACCCTTGGCAATGCATCCTTTATATCTTTTACGAACGCTCCCGGTTGAGAACGATTTACAAGTGTTCCATCCGGATTGTATCCTCTATCAGCAAAGACTTCTTCACTTACTCTAAGTCCTCTCTTCTTTGCCTCTTTTGCTATGTAACTTCCGCTTAAAACCATTAAAATTATATCTTTATCTAAAGCTTCTATACCATCTATTATTCCTGCTGCCAAATCAGGATCAACGCAAGCTTTATTGTAAAATCCTCCGTGCAATTTCATATGCTGTAATTTTGTGCCATTAGCTTTAGCAAATGCCATTAAAGCGCCTGTTTGATACAACATATAATTTTTAGCCTCTTCTCTAGTTATAGTCATGGCTCTTCTTCCAAATCCCAAAAGGTCCGGATAGCCAGGATGTGCTCCAACTTTTACCCCATTTTCAATTGCAAGCTTTACAGTTTTGTCCATAATCATAGGGTCTCCTGCATGCCAGCCGCAAGCCAAATTTATGCTGCTAACATACTTTATGATTTCATCATCCATTCCCAACTTGTAACTTCCATAACCTTCTCCTATGTCACTGTTCAAATCAACATAAAATTCCATATTTTGATTCCCCTCTACTATAGAATTAAGAACAAATTAAATTAGAATACGTTTTCACATTTATTTTATTTGTTCTTAAACTAATTTTATTATCTTTACATCTTCATTGCAATACTATGTGTAAAAAATATTTTCTGTATTTAATTTTTAAAATCTTTTTTACACTTTAATTTTTTATTATGCTACATTTTAATTTACTACCATGTTATAATCATTTTAATAGCAAAATATATTTAAGGAGATACTTTTATGAGAAATGTAAAAAAAATATTATTTTATATCTTTGTATTTACTTTAATTTTATCTTATAATCTTTTTAATAAACGCAGTAATATTTACTCACACCTATCCCATTCTGAAAAAGTATCCTTACTTGGCACTAGAGTTTTAATTTTTTCAATTATCTCAACTATATTTTATTTAATAATGGACAAATTTTTCAAAAAGCATGACTAAGTACATATTAGAGCCTTACTCATATTATTAGTATAAAATTTAATTTTATTTGTATATTAAAAATGGACTGTAAAAAAACAGTCCGTTTTTGTTATTTATAGAATTCTTTAAAAACATTTATAAAATGAGCAACGTCTGAAACTCCTGTAAGCTCTCTTGCTGAGTGCATACCTAGCGTGCTCATACCTATGTCTACAGATTTAATAGCTATTTGTGATTGTGAAATAGGCCCTATTGTAGAACCTCCCTTTACATCACTTCTGTTGTGATAAGTTTGGAATGGAACCTTGGCTTTAGTACACATATCTATAAATTTTCCAGCGCTGTATGCATCTGAAGTATATGATCTACTCGCCGCATATTTGATAACCGGACCTCCACCTAGTATCGGTTGATTAGTAGGGTCTGCTTTTTCAGTAAAATTAGGATGTACTGCATGAGCCGCATCGGCTGATATCAAGAAAGAATTTTCTAAAGCTCTTAGATATTCTTCTCTATTTGCTCCAAGTGCTATTGCAACTCTCTCAAGAATCCTGCCGAGCACTGGCGAATCAGCTCCAGCATAAGATGTTGAACCAACTTCTTCATTGTCCGTTGCCAAGAACACATTGATCCCTGATGCATTCGACTCTAAAAGAGCTATTAAGCTTGTATAAGCCATAAATAAGTTATCCTGTCTTCCTTGAGAAATAAATTCTTCTTTAAGACCTACTAATTCTCCCTTAGCTGTATCATAGATGTATAAATCGTAATCTAAAATATCTTTAGAATCTATTCCCTTTATCTTTGCCATCTCATTTAATAGCAAGTCTTCTTTCATCTCTTCACTATCCAATGCCACTAGAGGTAATGTGTGTTTTTGAGCATTAAATTCAAATCCTTTGTTAACTTCTCTGTTCATGTGAATTGCCAAAGATGGAATTGTAAAAATCGGCTTTTTAAAATCTATTAGTTCAGTTACAATTTTTCCTTCTTTAAAAAAACTAATTCTTCCGGCTGCTGATAAAAGTCTATCCATCCAAGTATATAAAATTGGTCCTCCATAAACTTCTGTATTCAATATGATATTTCCGGCACTTTTCATCACAGGGTTTCTCTTTATTCTAAATGTCGGAGAATCGGTGTGAGAACCTATAATTTTAAAACCATCTTCTAATTTTTTATCGCCTATGTTAATTGCAAGAAGAGCTGTATCATCTATTTTCACATAGAATTTTTTACCATTTAATTTAAACTCTTCCTCTAACTTCAATTCCGTATAATCATTTTCAACTAACAAGTTCTCCATATTTTTAACTGCGAAATGTGCAGTCATGGACTTGTCTATAAAATTCACAAGGCCTTCTACTCTGCTATTCACCTAGTGCCTCCTTTAGTCTATTATATCTTGGCAGTATATCCTCTTTCTCCACACCATTTATCTCTCTAATAGAAAGGGCATAATCTATTGCCTCTCTAAGTTCAGAATTACCTACTGTATCTAATTTCTTTTGCGCTTTCTTAGTTAGTTTACCCAATTGATTAAACAATTGAACAACTTCGTGTTCATCTTTTATATGCTCTAATAAATAAGAAAATTTCCAATCTTTTGAAGTTTCGGTTATCACTGCTTTATACGGAACAACCACTTCCTTTTCTTTAAGTGCCATTAGATAAGATTGTAGAATATTTCTATCTAAATCTCCGAATAATAACATCTCTACTTTCGGAATATCAATATAATCTACATCTTCTCTCTCATAACCTTCAAGATTAAATAATGCAGCTACCTTTTGCTCCAAATCTTCTTGTCTAACTTCATTTGTCTCAATTCCAAATTTTTCAGCCACAGTTATTACTTTTTCAAGACGCTCTGCGTCAAATCCATAATATAGAAGTTGTTTTTTCATATTTTCCCCTTCCTTAGTCTATGTATAGTATAATACACTAAGGTGATTTAAAATGGAAATACATGAAAAGAATAATTTAAAATTGGGATACCTTTTGACAATACTTGGAGCTGTAGCTTGGGGTTTTTCAGGAATATGTGGCGAATACTTAATGCAGAGCAGCCATATGGACACCGGACTCATAGTAAACATACGACTTATAATTGCAGGACTTTTACTAACTATACTATCTATAGTAAAGTATAAAAAAGAATCCCTATTAATTTTTAAAAATAAAAAAGACTTACTTAATTTAATAATATTTGGTGTTTTTGGAATACTCTTTTGTCAATATTCCTACCTGTCCGCTATAAAATATACCAATGCTCCAACTGGAACTGTACTTCAATTTTTAAGCAGCGGAATAATCGTTGTCTATGTTTGCTTAGTTGAAAAGAGATTTCCTAAAATCATAGAAATTTTAGCAATATTCCTATCCTTGCTTGGAGTTTTTGGACTTGCAACTAACTTCAGTTTAAGTGAATTAGTAATAAGTCCTTTAGGACTGTTTTGGGGAACAATGGCAGCAATCAGCGTAGTTGTTTATACACTCATACCAATTAGCTTAATGCTCAAATATCCGAAACTTTCAGTCATAGGCTTTGGAATGCTCGTCGGTGGAATTGTATTTACCATTTACCTACAACCTTGGAAATTTGTAGTACCAACTGACTTTGTATCTCTATGGGCGCTATTTGGAATTGTATTTATCGGAACCGTCTTTTCTTTCTCTTCGTTTTTAATTGGAGTTAGTATTGTCGGTCCGGTTATGGGAGGTCTTATAGCCGGTCTTGAAGCTGTTGCCTCACTTATTTTTTCAATAATCCTATTAGGACAGACATTCACAATTCAAGATTTAGTGAGCATTGCTCTTGTAATGTCTTCCATAGTAATCTTGAGTTTTAAAAAAGATTAAACCTTGCTAATACATTGAATTTACAAACTTGTGAGTTCAATGTATTATATTCTTATGGAGGTGTAAGTATGAAAAAATTAATTTTTTATATTTTTTTATTATTAATTTTACTTAATTTAAGTGATTGTAAGAATACTTACCCAGAAGAAGATAATCAAATATCATTAGATTCTTTCTACGACGTAAAATATATTCCGACGTCTTTTGATAATGTTAAAGGTTTTAAGGAAATTCGTAATAATACTTATATATCTGATGAATATTCCGAATTGCAAATGTTAGAAAATGACCTCAATCAAAAGTTCCTACACTCAAATTTAACAGAAAACAATGATGTTGTATATGTATTAACGAGAGAAGAAACTATGAGCCAATTGTTTATTCTACCAAAAACATATGATAAAGATGCCGATGGTATGCCTGTAATAATTTCACCTAATAGTTCTCCTAGTATCACTGTAAAATGGATTAGTGATAGTGCTCAAGATCCTGTTCCTAATGAGCTTTTAGGTCTATTGGAAAAAGCTGAAGAGTATTCATTGAAAGGTAACGATATACTTATCGTAAAAACCATTTCTAATAACCCTTTTTATTCAGCATTTTTTAAATATGAGGATAAAACTTACAAATTAGACCACTTCTCAGATTTAGACACAATTAAATCTTATATAAATAGTTTCTTTGAACAAATATAAATTAAAAGCTAACGGATTCATTTACTAAATCCATTAGCTTTTGTTAGTTATTGTAAATATTTTAAAGCATATCTTACAAAATATTCTATTCCAAGTTTCATTGCTCCCTCGTCTATTTCAAAATACTCATTGTGTTGAGGGAAATATCCCTTATCTCCTGCTCCGCCTAACAATAAAAAGCAACCCGGTATATTCAAAAGATATTTTGCAAAATCTTCTCCGCCCATCAGTTTAGGATAGTTTTCGATATAATTTTCTCCAAACACTTCCCTTGCTATTTCAATTCCAAATTCAGTAGCTTTTTCTTCGTTGACTGTAGCGGGTGTTCCATCGTGATAGTCCAAAGTGATTTCTGCTCTTGTAGTAAGAGCAACTCCGGCTAATATTCTCTCTATCTGTTCTTTATATCTTGCTCTTAGTTCATTGTTAAATGACCTTGTAGTCCCTTCCAAATGTGCCATCTCAGGGATTACATTCTTAGAATTTCCAGAGTTAAATGCCGTCACGCTTATAACTTGTGGCTCCAATGGGTCGTTTTCTCTGCTGACTATAGTTTGAAGTGCATTTACTACCATAGAGCCTGCCACTATTGGATCTACCGCCAAATTAGGTGTTGCTCCATGTCCGCTTATGCCTTTTATATATATGTCAAAAGTGTCTGCCGATGCCATAATCGGCCCAACATTTAGCGACGCCTGTCCTGACTTGATGCCAGCCCATATATGAAGTCCTATTATGTTATCAAGCGTCTCAATTTCTTTTTCTTTAGAAAGATATTTTGCTCCGGAGTCTTGTATAAATTCTTCAGCCGGTTGAAAAACAAAAACTATTTCTCCATTAAACTTATCTCTCATTTCATTTAATACTTTAGCCGTTCCAAGCAATACAGCTGCGTGTACATCATGTCCGCAAGCATGCATCACTCCGCTGTTTTTAGATGCATATGGCAAATTAGTCTCTTCTTTTATCGGAAGAGCATCTATGTCCGCTCTTATACCAAGTCTTTTTCCGGTACTTTTCCCGCAAATCTTGGCTATAACTCCCGTGTCTTTTACAACTCTGTACTCTATACCCATGCTTTGAAGTTCATTTTGAATCTTCTTAGCTGTGTTGAATTCATTCCAAGACAGTTCGGGATTTTCATGGAAATATCTTCTGAGTTGTATTGTATAATCTTCGACACTTAGTATTTTATCTTTTATATCCATAGTTTTCTCCCTCGTAAATTAGAATGGTCCGTAGTTGATTTTTACAGCTATGATTAAAGATATAATCGCAACTACAAATAAGATTGCGAGTAATTTCCAAACAAATTTATACCATCTGTTAAGTGGAATTTTTGCAATTGTTAAGAACATTAAAAGCGTGCCGCTTGTAAACCACAAACTGTTTGTCAAACCATCTCCAAATTGGAATGCTAAAATCATAGTTTGTCTTGTCATCCCTATCAAATCTGCCAAAGGAATCAGTATAGGCATAAGTGCTGTGGCCTTTGCAGAACCTGATGTGATAAGACCGTTGAATAGTGAGATTATAAACATAACGGCTATAGGTGTGCTAACTGCACCCATCTTACTCAACGGTTTAGAAAGTGCATTTATTATAGGGTCGATTACTCCACCGGAGTTCAACATCCATTGAATACCCCTTGCAAGTCCTATTACAAGCGCCGGTCCAAGGCCGTCCTTAGCTCCGGCAATAAATCCGGAGATAACTTCATTTATATTCATTCCGTTTATTATTCCGCCCATTACTCCCGCAAAGAAGAATGCTGCGCCTAAATCGTTCATGCTCCAGCCTTTTGATGAAACACCAACTATAGCTGCTATAAAAGTTCCTAAGAACACTAAAAGAGATAACTTTTGTCTACCATTCATCTCGGCACTCAATTCATCTGAAAAATTAATCCTAAAACTTGAATCGTCAATTCCCTTCATATATGAATTGTTAGGGTCTCTCTTTACACTTCTTGCATATCTAAGTACATAAATTTGCATAATTATGTTAAATATTACCAATAGTATAAATCTAAATGCAAATCCTGAAAACATTGGCAGCTGAGCTACTTCGTGTGAAATCCCAACTGTATACACGCTTGATGGAGATACAGAGAAACTTATCATATCCACCATGGCTGAACAAGCTATCCCCGTCATTACATCATATCCCATTGCCAAACAGAGCGAGATAATTATAGGTATGAACGGAACTATCTGTTCATTCCAACCTAAAAATCCACCCAAACACCCGAACATAACCATTATTAAAGACAATATTTTTTCACTGCCAAATCTATCTGCCTTGGATAGAAGTGCAGATACCAGTTTGTCTATTGCATCTGAACGCTTGTATATCTCTATACATCCAGCCACCATCATAACTACAAACATCATAGATGCTGATGATGTCAAACCTTCCGGCACAGCTTGGAAAATAGCTTGCGGTCCTAAATAAGTTTTTTCTGTAGCATGAAAACTATTTGCTATTACAGTTGTAACTCCATTAACTTCTTCTCTTTGGAATTCTCCCGATGGAACTAGCAATGTCAAAAAATAACAAAAAACAATTACTAAAAATATAATTACAAATGCATCAAATTTTATCTTTTTCCTATCTTTATTCATTTTATCCTCCTTATCTTATTAATTGTTTTTTAAGCTACCTACCCATAAAAATATTTTCGCTTCACCTCCCCCTATAAATTTTTTGTCTTTAAAAGTGGTTTGAAATCAAAATGTTAAATTAAAATTTCAATCTCGATTTCATCCTTTATTTCATTATAAATCTAAAGAGTTTATATTTCTATAAAACTTTAATTTCACTCATTAATCATAATTTTATATTAAAATAGAGCTGATCTCATAAAAGTCAGCTCATGATCTTTAAAATTTTATTTATTTTTATACGCCCCAAAATTTATATCTTGCATTTTATCTGCCATTCTCACGCTATCTGAAATACAAGATGCCATCAAGTGAGGTTTTATAGTGTGAACTCTTAAAACTTCAACACCCTTAAATGCAGCTATAGATGTTAAAATAGCAGAACTTTGATCTCTGTTTATACTTCCTTCTTCCGTTTCAAAATCTGTCTCAAAACTATTTTCATCTAAGATGTTCATTATAAATCTCTTTCTTGATACTCCAAGGAATGTAAAATATCCCATTTCTCTTATAATGTCTATCTTGTTTATCAACTCTAAATTTTCTTTTTTTGTAAGTCCAAATCCTATACCCGGGTCAAGCATAATTCTTTCTTTAGATATACCATATTTTTCAGCAAGTTCCAAACTTTTTTCAAAATATTTTCCCATTACTTCCACAATGTTCATAACTTCATACGATTTTAACTCTGCTTCTGAAAATACTCCGTCTCCTCCAAATTTAGGAAATACTTTTGAACTTGGATGATTAGGTCTTGCTATTACAGGATTAAACATAACTATTGCTCCGACATTTGATTCTCCTATTACTTTCGCCATGTTTAAATCCCCCAAGAATCCGGTTATATCATTTATTATATCCGCTCCTGCTTCAATTGCCGCCTTAGCCACTTCACTCTTCCATGTATCCACTGAAATCGGAACATCAACTGCTTCTTTAATCGCTTTAACAGCCGGCACAACTCTCTTTATTTCCTCTTCAATTTCCACATAAGTACTCCCCGGTCTTGTGGACTCTCCCCCAACGTCTAGCATAGTTGCTCCTTCAGCAACTAATTCCTTGGCTCTCTTAACGGCATTTTCTATCTCGTAATACTTTCCGCCATCTGAGAATGAGTCCGGTGTGACATTTATTATTCCACATAAAATTGTCTTTTCTCCACTTACAATTTTTTTATCTCTATAGTTAAAATCCATCGTACTTTAAACTTCCTTTCGTTCTAAAACCTAAAATTATAATTATTGTGAATAATATAATTCAAAAAAATTTTTGTCGATAATTTTATTTTATACCTATTAAGTCTATAGAATATCCACAAATTAAAAATATGACTCCAAATCTCTAAAGACTTGGAGTCATATTTTTAATCAATTTGTATATTTTTTACTCTTTGCAAGTCAGCTTTTTTAGGAATTTGTATATTTAACACTCCTTTATCTAAGCTTGCCTTGATATTTTCTTCATCTACATCTTTAAAATACATTCTTCTTGAAACTTTGGACATCTTTCTTTCACGATGAATATAATTTTTAGACTTATCACTTTCATCAATTGCCTCTGACTTCTCAGCTTTTAATGTCAATCTTCCTTCGTCAAATTCAATGCTTATATCTTCCTTTTCGAATCCCGGAAGCTCAGCTTCTACAGTGTACTCATTGTCATTTTCAATTATGTCTACCTTGAAAGATTCCATATTAGTTCTCTTTGATGGAAACTCTTCATTAAAGAATGAATCCATCATGTTGTAAAAATCTTCAAAACCCCTATTTTGTAATCCAAATCCATTTCTTCTAACTAAATTTGTCATTTTAACATCTCCATCTATAATATATTTAGCACTCTCTTATCTCAAGTGCTAAATATATTATAGAACTAAAGTCAAAGAAAGTCAAATATATTTTTTACCTTCTTTTACTTTTGTTTTTATTATTCGAAATTTTCATACTTCTTTTTAATTTGATTAGTGTACTTACTAAATCAAATGCAATGGTTAAAATTAATAGATAGTAAACTATTCTGAGTTGTGTTTCATAAAAATACATTTTGAGTATTGTGCTTAGCAAAATCAAAGCTCCTACATCTGTTATTACACTTAGCGTAGTGATAAATTTTCCATAATATACTTCGGATATCCTACTTATATCCCTTAAAACCAACATGAAAAATATTATTTGTAATGCTTTTGTAAGTGCTTCTTCTGAACTTAAACTAGCATAGATTATACTCAAGAATATAAATAAACTGAATACACACATAAATAGATACTCGCCATTATTTTTAGTGTATCTTTCTTTTGAATAATACAGTTCTTCTATAGAGAAGTCTTTTACAAGAGAGCTCATCATTCTGATATTCTTAACTCTCTCCGATATGAAACTGCTAAGTACTCCCGTTATAAAAACTGTCAGCAATAAAATTTTAACTGAGTTTATAATTCCGGTCTTGTTTTCAAATCCGCCAATAAATTTATAAATTATTGTAGCCAATATGATTTCTAAAGCCATTATCTTCAAATACTTAAAAAATATCTCATAATTTTTCCCTGAAATGAGTATATTTTGTTTGACTTCATACTTGGTTGAAAAATTATAAGGGCTTCCAAGCGTCAATAGAAAAGCTTCTAATTCTTCGTATGTATAATCCTCTCCCAGTTCACTCTCTATTATTTCGTTTAAATCATTAGTCGCAGTTATAGAGTTTTCATAGCTCAAATACTTTACCATTTGATTTATATATCTATCCAACAAATCCGATTTTTCTCTCATACTTCCTCCTAAATCGGATTATAACATAAAAAGGAGCCTTTCGGCTCCTGTCTAATCTAATACGTAAACTTTTACATTCCTTCTTCCAAACTTATTTGCTTGAGCATTTGTATTGTAAAATAAATCTATTCTATTTCCTTTAATTGCCCCACCTGTGTCTTCTGCTACAGCATATCCATAAGTTGGGAATCCATCCATTGACTCTATATATAATTTTGAGCCAAGCGGTATAACTCTTGGATCTACAGCTACTGCTCCAACTCTTGCTCTTGTCCCCATAGCTGTCTTCGAACCAGCTGTTGGGTCATAAGCTGTTGCTTGCATAACTATGACTTTTTTTACATTTCTTCCTTGTAAAGAAGAGGATTGCTCTTCTTTAGGTTTATCTTTAGTACCTTTTTCAACAATGGTATTTACAGGTTCTTGAGATACAACAGAATTTATTACATCTATTGAAACCATTTGACCATTTACAAAAGTATGTTGTACTGTGTCTGTTTTCTTACCAACTATACCTTGTTGGATAACTTTTTCTTCACCTTTAAACATTTCAGGATTTTCTCTTACTTCTGTTTCAAAAGGTATATCTGTTTGCACATCAAAAGCTTCTCTGTTGACTCTCTCTATAACTATTAGAGTGTCCGGTTTAACAGGTGTATTCATAGCCGGTGTAACAACGTCATCTTCATCTACGTTTACCTTTAAATTCTTAAGTATTTCTCCGACATTGTCTCCTATGGCCTTTACTGATTTTACTTCTGCTCCATCTTGAAGCTTATAGTTCTTTGGTGCCTTTATTATTATGTCCATATCATCAACAAGCTTTGTATCTAAACTTGGTTCAACGACTTCTTTGTCTTTTAATTCTATTCCTTCATTTTCTAAAAAGCTTCCTACTGTCGATGTATATGTCACTACTTTGCTTTCTTTTCCATCTATAATAAGACTTACTTCCTTGCTCATTATAGTGTTAAAACCTAATGTGAATGTCGAAGAAAGAATAATTGCTCCCATCGCAAAAGTTAGTGCTTTCTTCTTCCACTCTCCATGATTTAAACTCATAACTCCTCCTACTCTAAAACGGTTACTGATTTGTAAATTTTGTAATCGTTTTGTAACTACTTTCTGACTTTGTTAGTATATAGGAGTTTTATAAATTTGTCAATAATTTGTAACCTTTTAAAATTTTTTGAATATCTGTCCCACAAATTTATTTTAATTTTCAAGTTTTCCGGTATTATTTGTGACTATTTCCCAAAAAGTTTAATAATTATTCTTGCAAATTGGTTTAAAGTTACTTTTATTTCACATTGTTTTTTGTTTTAACATTTGTATAAATGTGTAGGTAAGTTTAGCTGTGAATCCCCAAATTATTTTGTCCTTATATCTATAAAAATAAATTTTGTCAGTTCCTCTTTTAAATTTATAATTCTTTCCATTTGGAATTAAGTCATAAGGAAAGTCTTCTGAACTCTTAACTTTTAAATCGACTTCATATATATTGGGTTCATTTTCTAAAAAATAAGTGAGAGGAACGCAAAATATTGAATCAACTTCATCTCTACTTGGATGTATCTTACTCGCATCTAAATTCAATTTTCCAATTGTAGAATAAATTATTGCGTGATACGGATTGACTAAATAGTCTCCTTCTGATATCACTTCAACCCTATCTTTTGTGATACACAATTCTTCAGAGGTCTCTCTTACTGCCGCTTCAGCCGGATTTTCCCCGCTTTCTATCTTTCCGCCCGGAAAACTTATCTCACCGGGCTGATTTCTCAGCTCTTTACTTCTAACCTCATATAATAAATGTATTTCATTTCCAACTTCTATTAGTGGAATTAATACACTATAGCTATTTTCCACTTCTATGGGTTTTGGCTCATAGTCTTTAAATATTTCTGAAATCTCTTCTAACTTCATCTTAACACCTTATTCATTAAAATCTTGATGTTGAATACACTCAATAACTCTTCAGGTAATTTTTCAAAATCTCCTCTTGCTTTTAAAATAGTACCTAGCTGTTCTATATCATATATCTTTAAGTAATCTATGTTGTGCTTATTGGCAAAGTATTCAAACAATCCGGTCAAAACTTCAGAATATTTATAGTTACTTTCAAGTTTCAAACTTACAGCTATAGATGGTATGAATTCTTCATAGAATTTTCTATACTCTGACTCAAATTGAAGATTTGAATACTCCTTTACCTTTTCAAAATATAGTTCTCTTAAAAGCTTGTCAGCTTCAACTTCATCAAATGGTTTCACATAGTATTTCTTGCCCAAAAATCCCTTGAACTTCTTATATGTATCAAAATACCCTATCCTTATAAGTTCCTCTGATTTATTTGGGTTGAAGTCCATAGTTTCAACATATTTTTCGCTCGGTGCAATTACTATGGCATCGCTTGGTATTATCATATTTCTAAAATCATTTGGATTTGCTCTTATAATAACCGGTCGCATTCCCAATCGTTCAACCATATTATATGGAATTTGATTTGCAAAACCCCCGTCTAGATATGACTTCCCATTTATCAATTCTCTTTTAAAAATCGGTAAGTAACAAGAGGCTATTATATAATCTCTAAGTTGTCCTTTCGGAATATCTTCAACAAACTTTTCTTCAACAACTCTATCTGTCAAATTTATAGTTACAAGGCCAAATTTCATTTTTGAATTTCTTACTTTATCTTCATCTATGTATTGATAAACAAAATTTCTAAGTGGTTCAATTGAAATTCTCTTGCTATTTAAGTTGTCAATTAACTTTTTAAGATTGTGAAACATATTGTTTGTTTGCTTTTCCGAAACTATCTGAGCAACTTCTTTGCTATCATAATAATCTGAAAGTCCCGTATTCCTCCAAGCTTCCATAGCCACATTAGCTTCTCCCATAGCTATCATAGCTCCATTTATTGCTCCAATTGAAGTCCCAACTACCGCATCAAACTTATATCCAAGTTCCTTTAACGCAAAATAGGAACCTATTTGATAGGCTCCTTTTGCTCCTCCACCTTCTAAAACTAATCCAAGCATAATTCTTCGTTCCCCTCAATTAGTTAAGCTCACTTGTACAATGAGGACATCTTGTAGCATCAATAGCAACTTCACTCTTGCAATAAGGGCAAGTTTTTGTTGTTTGTGCAGCTTCTTCCTCTTCTTTTTCAAATCTCTTTTTAACTCTATTAATTTGTCTAATCATAATAAAAATTACAAGTGCAATTATTAAAAAGTTTAAAACATTGCCAATAAACGCTCCTAGTCCCATAACCGGAGCTCCTGCTTCTTTAGCTGCGGCAAGAGTAGCATGCTTTGAACCGTCAAGAGTTATAAACATATCGTCAAAATTAATACCACCTGTTATATATGCGATTACAGGCATTATTACATCATCTACTAATGAAGTTACAATTTTACCAAATGCTCCACCTATTATAACTGCAACAGCAAGGTCCATTACGTTTCCTCTGGCAATAAATTCCTTAAATTCCTTTATAAAACTCATTTGTCTCTCCTCTCTAACTTCTTCAACTCTACATTGTTATCCTTTATAAGTTTTAGAGCATAGTCATCCACTCTATATGCATCCCTATAGTATATGGCAGTTATGCCGGCTTGGATTAGAGCTTTTGTACAGTTTAAGCAAGGAAAGTGAGTGACGTATGCAGTACAACCTTTTACACTTATACCCTCTTTTGCACAATATAAAAGAGCATTCATCTCAGCATGTATTGTTGCAATACAATGTCCGTCTCTCATAGTATGTCCTATCTCATCACATTGTGGATTCCCAGCCAACGAACCATTATATCCCGTAGAAACAATTCTGTGTTCGTTATTTACTATTACACATCCCACAAATGCTCTGTCACAAGTTGACCTTGTGGCTACCATCTCTGTTATTTCTAAAAAATATTCATCCCAACTTTTTCTCATTTTGCACCTTTTGCAAGCTTATCTGCAAGTTCGTTAAACTCAACTCCAGTATGTGCTTGCACCTTTATAAATTCAACTGTTATCTTGTCCTTTACACTAGAATAAAAATCTCTGTACTCCTGAGTTGATTTCTTGTTCGCTTTCCAACTTCCAAGAGCCCAACACTCTATGCCCATGTAATCGTAGTGAAGATATATTTTTTTATATCCAAGCTCTAAAGCTCGTTCAATTGCAACTTTAGAACCCATTATCTCTCCTGCAACATTTCTCATTGAAGCATCTTCTGCTTCGAAAAATCTCTTGCTGTCAGTTTCTATTACATTCACTCCGTCAGTCAGTACCATTCCATAAGAGTAGCTTTTTTCATTCTTGTCATAAGAACCGTCAACATAAGCTATTATCTCTCCATCAGATATAGAACTCACTATCTCTGATTTATTATCTATCTTTTTTTCTAAATGAGTTTCTCCACCTATAAAGGCCTCCGCTTCAGAAAGTGTTGGAAATTTTTTGTATACTGCTCCGCCGAACCCAAGCACTTGTCTTTTGCACTCATTCCAAGTGGTGAATACTCCTGTCTGTCTTCCTTTTTTTACTGCGTAATAATTCATAATACTCCTAAATTTTATTTGTCTTATTGTATTATATTAACCTTTATTATACAACACTTAAGGTTTATGATATACTTAAAATAAATAAAAGGGGGATAAAATGAATCAAAATCAACTCGAACAAATGAAATCTAAAGACGGATTTATCGCCGCTCTTGACCAAAGTGGTGGATCTACTCCAAAAGCACTTAGACTATACGGAATTGAAGAAAGTAGCTACAATAGCGAAGAAGAAATGTTTGAACTTGTTCATGAAATGAGAACAAGGATTATAAAAAGTCCTGCTTTTAACGGCGAAAAAATCCTTGCTACAATACTTTTCAAGAGAACAATGAATTCTAAAATTGATGGCGTTTACACTGCAGACTACCTATGGAATGAACTTGGAATAGTTCCTATTTTAAAAATTGATGAAGGTCTTGATGAAGAAAAAGATGGCGTTCAACTTATGAAAGAAATGAAGGGTCTTGATGAACTTCTTGAAAATGCAAAAGAACGTGCTATATTCGGAACTAAGATGAGATCAGTTATAAAAGAACTTAATGTTGAAGGAATCAAGGCTGTAGTTGCTCAACAATTTGAATATGCTAAAAAAATTATGGCAGCCGGATTCGTTCCTATCATCGAACCGGAAGTAGATATTCACTCTGAAAAGAAAGCAGAAATAGAACAAGTTCTTCATGATGAACTAAAAGCTCAACTTGAAGTTTTAGATTCTGATTCAAGACTTATGTTCAAACTTACTCTTCCTGAAAAGAATGACCTTTATGAAGACCTGTACGACTTCGAACAAGTTGTTAGAATAGTAGTACTTTCAGGCGGCTATTCAAGAGAAGAATCTAATGCGAGATTAAAGGCTAATCACAGATTGATAGCTTCTTTTTCAAGAGCACTTTCTGAAGGATTAAGAGCTGACCAAACTGATGAAGAATTCGACAATATGCTTCAAGCATCAATCGATTCAATCTTCGATGCATCTGTAAATAAAAACTAGCTAAAAAAGAGAGGGTGCCCTCTCTTTTAATTTATTGTGGATTTTTTAGCTTCTATCACATCATCATAAGCATTTCTAACATCTACAAACTCTTTAAACTCTAAGTAAGCCCTAAATAATGTAGACCTTTTTTCAAACTCATCTCTCGATTCAGGTAATGGTAAATTTCTATATCTGTTGTAGAGCTCTTTTAATCTATTAATTATAGTGTCTGTTAATTCAGCCTCACTATTCTTTTCATTTTGTAAAATCATCAATTCTGCAAGGCCTGTTCCCTGTGTAAACTCTTGAGGCATATACTTTAAGTTTTCAAACATGCGTCTTAAAATTCTAACTTGCTCAACACGCATAGTCCAATAACTCATTAAATCGGCACTTTCTTCATAAAACATATTTTCTCGCTCATTCCTCAGCAATGTCTCTGCCAATTTGAGGTCATTGTCTAAAATATTAAACACAACTTCACCTTTCATCAAAGGCATATCTTGTGTAATATAATTTGCATAGTGAACTAAAATAGACCTTATTTTTCCATCTATCTTATTCAAAACTTCTTGTAGTTCTTTTGAAACAGATGGGAAATATAAGTTGGCTACAATTGCAAATCCTGAACCAATAACCATGAGCGCAATCTCATTTAATATCAAACCTAAATCAACTCCATTTGATAACAATAAATGAGTTACAAGCACACTTGACGGTCCAAGTCCTATATCAATTTTTAATGACAAAGAAATTGGCACAAATAACATTAAATACAATACATATGCCCAAAGATTATACCCCAAGATCATAAAACACATAGTTCCTATTCCCAATGCCAGTATTGCCGATGCTATTCTATTTATAGCACCTTTGTAAGTTGCCTCTCTAGTGTCCATCACACTTAGTATTGCTATTATTGCTGCAGCTGAAGAAGACTTAAGCCCCAATAATTCTGCTATGAACAAAGATATTCCCGCCGCCAAAGCTATCTTTATAGTTTTTAATCCTATTATATTCATAAATTCACCCAAACTCTATTTACCCTTTGAGATTGAGTTTACACAAATTTTAATCCAAATTTCCATACTCCTCTATAAAAAGTTCATTTGCAATTTCAAGTTTCTTATAAAATTCATCATATTTTTTACTCAAAACTCTCATATTTGGAATAAATACATCATAAAATCCATTTTCCTGATTAAAAGATTTAAAACTTTCCATTAACTCATAGCCAATTGAACTTTTATATTCATTAGACTTTCTATATTCTAAATAAGCTTCTATCTGTTCTCTATTTTTCAAGAAGTTCTCAGGATCTTCAATGCTCTTAATAGTTTCACTTTCCGCTATCTCAAGAATTTCCATATTAGGTGTAGCCTCTAAAAACTTGCTCAGTTTATCAGAAATTGTAAAGTTTGGCATATTATCTAAAAACTCCATGACTTTTTCATACGCTCTTTTCTGTTCTTCCGTTACAATTTTTATCTCAAGAAACTTTGAAAAATGTAAATATAAATATCTTCCGTAATGCCCCGGAAATTTTTCAATCAGCATTTCTGAAATATAACTGTTTTTCTCTAAAATGTTTAATAGTTCTTCAATCTCCTCAAATTTAGACCCATTTGATAGTTTGTGAAGTAGTTCAGCTCGAATAGATTGACTTTTTAATTCCAAATCCTTTTTTATTGAAATTTCATCTAACTTTTTCTTTCCGTACTTTAAAATCTCTCTTATCTCTTCAACTTGCAAATTCAATTTTCTGTACACATAGATATCTCTTAAAACTTTTACATCTTCTTGTGAATAATCTCTATATCCGTTTTCTAATATTTTTGGACTCACAAGTTCTTTCTCTGTATAATACACAATTGCCTTTTTAGTTAGCCCAGTAATTTTTGCAACTTCATTTATTAACATATTATCACCTCTATCTAAATGATAATCTCACCTCCAATGTATCAGTCAACTAAATATTTTCTTTGTTATCTTATATATTTTAAATTATAATAATCTTGAGGTGTTTATGAAAAATCTTAAATTAAAATATATTTTAACTCAATCAATTTTTTGGATGTTGATGGCTTGTCTGACATCATACATCAATGTTATCTTGACCGGTCGTGGAATAAGCGTTTCAAATATCGGAATAATAGCAGCCGTCGGTAGTGTAATTGCAGCTTTCTTTGGACCATTTATATCTCAACTATGTGAAAATTCAAAGAGCAAAACCGAACGCGAATACATGCTGATTGTAATTTTAGTTTCAATCATATCTCTAATACTTTCACTATTGTTTCGCAGTCCAATTATCACAGTGCTCATTTTAATTTTAATTCCCAATGTGTTAGTTTTATCTCTTCAACCATTACTGAACAGTCTTGGAATGAATTATATGCAACTTGATAAAAATATAGACTTTTCAAAAGCCAGGGGAATAGGAGCTTTTTCGTATGCAATATGTTCTCTAATACTTGGTAAAATGAGTGTCGGAAACTCTGATATGCCCATAATATTTTCAATCGTACTATTTGCATTGTTGTTCTTCATAATGTTATCTCAACCGCACTTAGAAAATATAAACTCCCTACATACTTCAAGCGAAGCAGTCGAATCAGATATTCCATTTTCCAAAAAAGAGGCCACAGCAGCCATCATAGGGGTTATTCTATTATTTGTATTCTATCAAATAAACCACTCATTTATGCTTCAAATAATGGAAAACTTGGGTGGAGATTCGTCTCACATGGGACTTGCCTTTTCAATAGCAGCATTTTCTGAAACCGTAGCAATGTTTGCTCTGCCAAAAGTATTGGGAAAATATAATCTGATAAAACTGTTTAAGTTTTCAGCTGTTATGTTTATAGTAAAGGGGATCTTGACTTATTTTGCCCCAACCGTTGGAATCTTGCTTGCCGTTCAACTTTCTCAAGTAGTGGGATTTGGAATTTTCACTCCTGTTTCAGTTTATCTTTTCAGTAGAAAATTTCCACCATCTATGAGAATTAGAGCCCAAGGATATCTCACAAGCTCAATCACGCTAGGTGGCGTGTTTGGATTGTTAATTGGAGGAATACTAGTTGAAAATTTAGGAATAGCAAATACAATTTTAATTTCCATGCTCTTCGCCTTAACAGGTACAATATCTATTTTTACAATCAAAAATATAAATCAAAAAGGTAGTGTGTAACAATAAAATATTTTTGACACACTACCTTTTTTAATTTTGATGGTTAATTTATTTGATTATATTTCTTTTCTCTCTTATAAACTCATTTCAAGCAATCTTATATAAAAATAATAATGAAAATAAAGCTCCTAAAGGAAGATTTTTACATAAATATAGTTCCACCAATACCAATTGGTAAATTGAAAGCATAGAATACTGCCATCAACGCTGTCCAGAATACTAAGAATGCCAGTGAGTATGGAAGCATCATTGAAATCAAAGTTCCAAGTCCTGAATCTTCGTCATATTTTTGCATAAATACTACTATCATTGCAAAGTAAGTCATAAGCGGTGAAATAATGTTTGTTGAAGAGTCACCTATTCTGTAAGCAACTTGTGTAAGCGCAGGAGAGAATCCCATTTCAAGCAACATTGGTACAAAGATTGGAGCCATGATAGCCCATTTTGCTGATGCTGAACCCATAAACAAGTTTATGAATGCTGATAACAGAATAAATAATATTATCAGTGGTAATCCTGATAGACCTGCTGACTTAAGGAATGCTGCACCATTGTATGATATGATAAGTCCTAAATTTGTCTTACCAAAATAAGCTATAAATTGTGCTGCGAAGAAAGAAAGCACAAGATATCCTCCCATTGATTTCATAGCTGATGTCATAGCCGCTACTAAATCATGAGTAGATTTTATCTTTCCTATAGTCTTTCCATATACAAGACCAGGGATTAAGAATAAAAGCATCATCGCTGGAATTAATCCATAATGTAAGAATTCATTTAAATCCATTTGTCCTGTTTTTTCGTTAAGTGATTGGAAAAGTGCTCCTTGTGGGAACATCAATACTCCCATTATGATTACATATCCAATAAGAGCAATCATAGCGTTTCTGATACCTTTTACTTCAATGTCTGTAACGTTATCAGCTGCTTCAGCTTCATTTATTGCTCCAACATATTTTCCTAAGTTTGGCTCAACAATTTTATCAGTAACGATTGTTCCAACTACTGTTAAGAATATTGCTGATACTGCTAAGAAATACATATTTGATGTTACTGGTATTGTTGTGTCAATTTGAGCAGCTTTTAAAGCTTCATTTGTGATGTTAGTTAATAGAGGGTCAGTTGTACCTAAAATTAAGTTTGCTGAGAATCCACCACTTACTCCGGCAAATGCTGCTGCAAGTCCTGCTAATGGATGACGTCCTGCAAGACCAAAAATTAGTGCTCCTATTGGAACTACAACTACATACCCTGCATCTGATGCTACGTTTGACATAATACCTGCGAATACTACTATTGGAGTAAGTATTTTAGGATTTGCATTTAAAAGTGCTTTTCTTAAACCTGTGTTAAATAATCCTGTCCATTCACAAACTCCAACCCCTAACATTGCTACAAGCACCGTTCCAAGCGGAGCAAAATCTGTAAAGTTTTTAGTTGCTGAATTGAAGATATATCTTATACCCTCTGCATTCAATAGTGATACAGCACTTTTGGTAACCTCTTCCCCGGCCTTAGCATCGTAATATGTTACCGGTGTTCCATACTTTGCAACAAAGTGCGAAGCTATTACTACAACCACTGAAAGAATAAAAAATATTATTGCAGGGTGTGGTAGTCTATTACCTATTACTTCAACACCTTTTAGAAATCCTTTGACTTCTTTTTTGTTGTTTGTAGATTTCATACTCTACCTCCTCCTTTTGTTTATAATAAAATTATACAGGATATTGTTAACTCTTCATAGCATTTAAGTTAAATTTTATTTATAAGGTTTTAAATCTTCCTAATAAACTTTGATTGTAAGCTTTAATTTTTAAGAACATTTTTTATATCCACTTTATTATCTGAAAGCAAAATTTCCTTGCACTTATTCCAATAATCAAATTTTCTGATATAATAAATTTGGAGGTGTTATATGACAGATTATAGTGCATTTGAAGTCATGGGCCCCATTATGGTCGGCCCGTCAAGTTCACACACTGCCGGAGCGTGTAAAATTGCAAACGTTGCCGTCGATATTGTGAGCGAAGGTTTTAATAAAGTTGAATTTCAACTTCACGGTTCTTTTGCACATACTTATAAAGGACATGGAACTGACCGTGCCTTAGTTGGTGGAATTCTTGGCTTTGAGCCGGATGATGACAGAATTAAAACATCTTTTGAAATTGCTGAAGAATCCGGATTAAATTATATATTTACTACTATAAATCTTGGTGAAAATTATCATCCAAATTCTGTAAAAATAATTTTTTCATACCCTGATAGAGATGAAGAATATGTAATAGGCTCTTCTATTGGTGGTGGAGCTATGAAAATTGTAAACATAAATGGAATTGCCATCGAGTTTAGAGGGGAGTATTCAACTATATTGCTTGAATATCCTGAGCAACGTGGTGTAATATCTTACGTCTCTTCACTGCTTACAGGAAATGATTACAATATTGAATCTTTAAATACTAAGAAGAATAAATTGACTAATGTTGTAACTTTAACTGTAGAAATCGACAAGCCGCTTACAGACAGTTTAAAATCTGCAATACTCGGTGTCGAAAGATTTATAACAGCTAAATATGTGGAGGTATAGATGTTAAACACAGCTCGTGAAATAATAGATGTGTGTAGTGAGAGAGGCATTAAAATCTACGACTTAGTTCTTGAAGAAGAGATTAAAAATTCTCACACTACTGAAGAAGAAATAAGAAAAAACCTTGACGAGGTAATTGATGTAATGTACTCCTCGGCAACTAAAAATTTAACTAATTCAGATGTAACTGAATACAAGATGATTGACGGATTTGCAAAGACTACCTATGAGTATGCAACTTCCGGGAAATCTATAATTGGCGACTTCCTTGCAAAAGCTATGGCAATGGCTTTTTCCACAAGTGAAGTAAATGCCTCAATGGGAAAAATCGTAGCTGCTCCAACTGCAGGCTCTTCCGGAATCATGCCGGCAATGTTGGTCGCCGCTTCTGAAAAATATAATTTTGATAGAACCACTATTCAAAACGGCTTCCTTACCTCAATAGGTATAGGTCAATTGATAGCCAAGTATGCAACTTTTGCCGGAGCCGAAGGTGGTTGTCAAGCTGAATGCGGTTCCGCTTCCGCAATGGCAGCTTCTGCCCTTGTTGAAATGCTGGGTGGAACTGTTGAGCAAGCTCTTCACGCTGCAAGTATCACAATAATTAACGTGCTTGGACTTGTATGCGATCCTATAGCCGGTTTAGTTCAATACCCTTGTACTTTCAGAAATGCATCCGGAGTAATCAATGCATTTATCTCTGCAGACTTAGCTCTTGCAGGTGTTGAAAGTTTAGTGCCATTTGATGAAGTGGTAATAGCAATGGGTGAAGTTGGAAATTCCATGATTGAAGCCTTAAGAGAGACAGGACTTGGCGGGCTTGCCGGAAGTAAAACCGGTCAAAAAATTAGAAGAGATTTCTTGAAAGAAGGAGATTAATATGACAGAGAAAAAGACTTTTAAATTAGGATTAATTCCAAAACTAATCATCGCTATAGTTTTGGGTACATTAGTAGGCCTAAATTTACCTGAAGTTGTAACTAAAATAGCTGTTACTTTCTCATCAAACTTCGGTAAATTCCTAGGATTTATAATCCCATTAATGATTATTGCATTTGTATCTAAGGGCATTGCAGACTTATCTGAAGGCGCCGGAAAATTACTTCTTGCCACCGTAGGACTTGCTTATGCTTCAACTCTTATAGCAGGTACACTCTCTTACACTATGGCTAGTAATATATTCCCAAGTTTTATTTCAACTGAAATGGTTGATAAAATTCAATCAGCAAGTGAAAAAACTCTTGAAGCTTTCTTTGAAATTCCACTTAAACCTGCTATTGATGTAACAGGAGCTCTTGTTCTTGCTTTTATGATAGGTTTATGTGTATCAATTATTCGTCAACATGGAGATGGTGAAGGCTTTTATAAACTTATAAATGAATTCAATGCTATTATCAACTTAGTACTTGAAAAGGCAATCATACCACTTCTACCATTCTTTATATTTGGTAACTTTGCAAATATGGCTTACTCCGGATCAGTATTTGCTATACTTTCAGTATTTATAAAAATCTTCGGCTGCATAATAGTGCTACATATTTTATATATTTGTGCTATGTTCATAGTTGCCGGAGCTTATAGTAAGAAAAACCCTTTTGCTTCTCTTAGAAAAGCAGTCCCTGCTTATTTAACAGCAATTGGTACTCAATCATCAGCTGCAACAATTCCTGTCAATGTTGAATGTAATAGAAAAATTGGTGTAACTAGACAAATTAGAGAATTTGTAATTCCTCTATCTGCAACTGTTCACCTCCCAGGTTCTATGATTACGCTTACTGCATGTGTATTCACGTTACTACACATGTATAATATGCCTCATTCATATGCCCTTATATTAAAATTCATTGCCATCCTTGGCGTTGCAATGGTAGCTGCCCCGGGGGCTCCAGGTGGAGCCGTTATGAGTGCTCTTCCATTCCTGCCTGTAGTAGGTATAGCTTCTGAATCACCACTTGCTTCAATCTTGATTTCACTTTACTTAACTCAAGATTCTTTCGGTACAGCAGCTAACGTTACAGGCGACAATGCTGTATCAATGATGGTAGAAAAATTCTATTACAAACATATAGTTAAACGTCCTATTCCAACAGAAGAAGACTGATTTATAACTTGAGAGAGGAGATGCTCTCCTCTCTGTATTTTTAGGAGGATACTATGAATTTTGAAACATTAGAAGGTGTTCTTAACATCAATTTAGACAGCATATTGACTTTAGCCTTAGCATCAATCCTTTTATTAATTGGATACGCTTTAAAAAATAGAATTTATTTCTTAGAAAAGTATTGTATTCCAGCTCCGGTTATAGGTGGATTTTTATTCATGTTCATCACTTGGATTGGACACAGCTCAGGAAGTTTTACCTTTAACTTCGAAAACGTATTCCAAGATGTGTTTATGTTGGCTTTCTTTACTACTGTAGGTCTTGGAGCAAGTTTTAAAATACTTAAATCCGGCGGAAAATTATTACTTATATATTGGTTATGCTGCGGTATAATTTCTTTATTCCAAAATACCATAGGTATGACTATCTCTAAAGTTGTCGGCCTCGAAGCGCCTTACGCTCTTCTCGCCAGCTCAATATCAATGATTGGCGGACACGGTGCCGCTCTATCTTATGGTTCAACTTTTGCTGAAATGGGATATGATATAGCACCTCTTGTTGGTGCTGCAGCAGCAACTTTTGGTCTTATCTCTGCCGTTTTAATAGGTGGCCCTCTTGGCAGAAGGCTTATAGAAAAAAATAACCTCAAACCTGTTGATGAAGACTTTGACGAGTCAGTTACCTCTATAAATGCTACTCATGTTTCTTTAAACAGCCTTGATGTTATAAAAAATGTAGTTGTGATAATAGTATGTATGGCTATTGGTAGTATAATATCCGGTAAAATAGGAGAACTTATCGATATGTCATTTCCAACATATGTTGGTGCCATGTTTGTAGCTGTAATCGCCAGAAATTTAAATGAAAAATTCAATTTCTATAAATTCAGCTTCCCGGTAGTTGATGAAATAGGAAATGTAATGTTAAACCTTTATCTTGCACTAGCTATGATGACTTTAAAACTTTGGCAACTTTCAGATTTAATAGGAGGAGTTCTATTGGTAGTAGTTGCTCAAGTAGTGTTCATGATGCTTATAGCTTACTTTGTAGTATTTAGAATATTGGGTTCAAATTACGACGCAGCTGTTATGTGTGCAGGACTTTGTGGTCATGGATTAGGTGCTACACCATCTGCAATAGTAAATATGACAGCGGTAAACGAAAGATATGGAATGTCCAGAAAAGCTATGATGATTGTTCCTATAGTTGGAGCATTCCTTGTAGATATAATCTATCAACCTCAAACCATTTGGTTTATCAAAACTTTCGTACAAGCTCTACATTAATAGTTAAAGCCAGGTGAACTTAACCCGCCGAAAAATTCGGTGGGTTTTTAATTGCTTTAAGTTATAATATAATTAGGTGATTAAATGGAACTAACGGACAAATTTGAAGTAGATGATTGCAAAAATAAAATTTCATATAATATAATCCATGGTGATATTCCAATCAAAATGTCTCCTGATCTAGTTGATGCCATAAAATACTTACTTTGGTACGTTCCTGATATTGCATCAATCCAGTCTCGTGACAATGAATTAGTTTCAAATATCTTATATGACGATTTCACTTTTTTAGAAATTATGAAATATATGAAACTCAGAGATGAAGATGTGTGGTTTGCAGATGAGGTCCCTGAAGCAATTGAAAAAATTTATAGAAATAGTATATGTACAAATTCTCAAAAAATAGTCATGACTAAAGGTGAAAAAGAAACCAAAACCAGTGCTGTATTAAGACATATAAGAAACGCCATTGCCCATGGATATTTTAATATCGTAGAAAATTTAATTGTTGGCTTTGACTATAAACCTGTAAATAAACATGAAGAAAAATGCACAGCATTCTTTAAAATAGACCCTACAAATTTGCTGATGGCTCTTAAAAGTTTGGACAATGAGCTAACTTCAACACAGCTGGTTACTTTGGCTCTTAAAAACAACGGTTACCACGTTGGTAAATATGAAGAAAATTTTGAAACAAGCGAAAGATTTGATTTATATGCTCGTAAAGGCTCACAAAAATATGCTATCGAACTTAAATCTTATAATGCTCAAGAAAAAATACATCATCAAGACGTTTTGGATATGATTGCAAGTTTCGAGGGAATGTTTAGAGATTTAAAAACTGTCTTAGTAATAAACTCTTCGTTTTTACTTGAAGAATCAAAAGATGAATTGTTAAAACATGATGTAATAATCTTAGACGTTAAGAATATTAAAAAGATGCTAGCCGGCAGAGATATGCTCTCTGAAATTGTAAGAGATAATAAATTCAAATAAAATAAAAAAAGAAGTACATCTCTGATAATCTTCTACTAAAGATGTACTTCTTAATTATTGTCTGATTAACTCCGGTCTACATAAATTATTACAATTCTTCAAAACCAGCATGACTTTATGCACACTTGCCATTGCCTTCAAATTTTTATCATTTTCTATTTCACACATGTATCTGTTTATAGAAAAACTATAAACTCCTGAACTTCTCAAAACTTTAATTAAGCTAACAAAACTCTCTTGTTCTATAGTGTTCTTCTCTATATCATTTTATTTAAGCTCATAAAACTCATTCTTTTTGCTTCGTGAATTATCACAAGTCCCATCAAGTATGTATACATAATCCATTTATTTAGCATCCTGTTTTGCCATAAATATAAAAATACAATTTTCGCCTCATATTTTAAATTGTAAAAACTTATATGAGTTCTAGTAATATACACATCCCTGTATAAGGAAACTATACTATTAAGTAAATTATCATTTAATTTTTAAATATTCCCAATTAATGAACTTCTTTCTTTAGCTATAATATTTGCAATAAAAAAAGATAGTCATCAAATAATTTCAACAACTATCTTTTTTATACTTCACATTCCATCCAACTGTACATTTTTGGTTCTATCACTGTCTATCAACTTCCTCTCTTTAACCTTACCTTTTCATCTCGTTTAAAATATTTTATAGTCTACTTTAATTTTTAATCTAAGGTCAACCAATAATTCTTAATACTCCATTGCCAAAAACCCTACTCTTAAGTTTTTGTAGAGAACTAAGTCTTACCACTTAACATACTACTTGCGTTCAATCTATATAAACGCCTTCGCGATTTTTAAAAAGTTGGATGGAATTGTAAAGGTTCAACATCGGCTCGGTATAAAGTATTATTTTATCTTCCAATGTATTATTAATATACCCATCGTTTTTACTATTAAACATTTTTTTCAAACTTTTTTTATTTTTTTCAAATAATTTTTTGAAAAATATTTTTTCATTGTGTAAAATATTTTTTGGTGATTAATATGAATTTTTTAGATGAGGCTATAAATCTTGCTCTTAAATCTATTGAACATGGGGATATCCCCGTTGGTGCAATTGTTGTAAAAGACAATAAAATAGTTGGTCGCGGATACAATCAAAAAGAAAAAAAGGCTGATGCATCTGCCCATGCTGAGTTATTAGCTCTCCAAGATGCAGCTAAAAATCTTGGAACTTATCATCTTGAAGATTGTGAAATTTATTCAACCCTTGAGCCATGTTGTATGTGCGCAGGTGCAATAGTTAATTTTAGAATAAAAAAAGTATATATAGGTACACGAAATCCAAGATTTGGGTGTTGTGGCAGCAACTTGAATCTGCTTGATTCTGTTTTGAACCATACAACTGAAGTGGAATTTTTAGATGATATTAAATGCTCAGAAATTATCTCCGAATTTTTTAAAGGTTTGAGAAAGGATAAATAGTTCAAAATATATTATAAAATATTATTTTTTAATTAATACTCATTAAAAAAGCGAATAGCTTATAAGTTACTCGCTTTTTCTTATCTCTTATTTAGTAAAATTTTAAGTATGTTTTATTTAATCTCTTCAGTTTTTAGCGGAACTTTTTTATCCAAAATTTTCTTTGCAAGAATTGCACAAATATACCCCAAAGCTACACCACCGAGTACATCTGTTGGGTAATGGACAAATAAGTATAATCTTGTAAAGCCCATCAACACCGCAAAACCCAGCAATATAATCCCCTTCCTTTTGTCGTAAAAGAGAGCTGAAAAAGCTGTGACAAATGCTGAATAGGTATGTCCTGATGGGAAAGAGCCATCTATTAATGGATTTACCAATATTTTTCTGCCTATTGCATTATAAGGACGCACTCTGTGTACTAGAGGTTTCAGCATAAGGTTACCCAGTATTGCCGAGAGTGCTAAACTAAGTAATATATTAAGCCCCATTCTCCTCGTCTTTTTAAAGATTGAAAAGCACAATCCAATTAAAATAAAAATGGCTCCTCCCGTTCCGAGTCGAGCCATAATTATTGAAATTCTATCCAAGATAGGATTTTGCAAAGTTTCTATTGCGTTTAAAATGCTTAACTCCACTTATCTTTGGTTTTCCTCATCTACCCATTGTTTTGCTTCTTCTACTGATTGTTCTGTTGGAGTTTCTACTCCTGTTTCTGAATCTTTTTCTTCAGATTTTGAGTATACATCTGTAGCAGGTCTCTCTTCATGATTTATTTCTTTAGCTTGTTCTAAATCTGCTGCAATTTCTTTTTTTCTTTGTTCTGATAAAGTTTTTACTTCTTCAAATTTATTTTTCGGCATAGTATCCCCCTATTATCTATAATTTTAACTTCTTACTTTACTTTATATACCCATTTATATAAAAAATAATTGGGTATAATATATCAGTCAATTATTATGAGGAGGAATTTTATGATAAAAACAATTATTTCATATGTTAAAGAATATAAAATTTATTCTTTGCTATGTCCTATTTTTGTTGTCATAGAAATCGCCATGGACGTACTAATCCCTTATCTTATGAGTTTGATAATAGATAAAGGAATAAGGTTGGGTTCAAAAGATGACATCATAAAATACGGAATCTATTTAATCATAGCTGTCATCATCGCCTTTTCAACAGGAATGATTTCAGGTTATCTTGCTACCAAAGCCTCTGCGGGCTTGGCTAAAAATTTGAGATATGCAATGTTTGAAAATATACAAGATTTTGCTTTTGAAGATATAGAGTCCTTTTCTACCGGATCTCTGATAACCAGAATGACTACTGATGTGCAAAACATCCAAGCAGCTTATCAAATGACAAATAGATTAGCTCTAAGAGCTCCATTGCTACTTGCTTTTGCCATGGCTATGAGTTTTAATATTCACTTTTCTCTATCTCTTACTTTTATGTTAATTTTTCCAATTTTAATTATTGGGTTGGCTTATATAATCAATAATGCTCACCCTATTTTTATAAGGATTTTTAAAACTTATGATAGTTTAAATACCATGGTCTCTGAAAATCTCTTAGGTATAAGAGTAGTTAAAAGTTTTGTAAAAGAAGACCACGAAATTGAAAAATTCCATGTCCTGTCTAAAAAGCTATTTAAAATGTATACAAGAGTATCTAAGCTGATGGCTTGTGCAAACCCTCTTATGATGCTCTCAACTTATGTAGCAAGCTTACTAATTGCTTATTTCGGAACTGTGTACATCCTTGAAGGGACTTTGAGTACAGGACAACTTGTAAGTCTTATAAACTATGCTGTTCAAATTCAAATTTCCCTAATGATGCTATCTTTTGTAGTGGTTCAATTCATAATATCTAAAAACTCAGCAGAGAGAGTTGTTGAAGTTTTAAACACTAAGACCAGCCTTGATAAAAATTTATCCGGTATAACTACAATAAAAGATGGAAGTGTAGATTTTAAAGACGTTTGTTTTTCATATCTGCACAACGAATCTAAATATGTTTTAAAAAATGCGTCTTTCTCAATTAAATCCGGAGATAGTGTTGGAATAATAGGATCTACCGGTTCTTCTAAATCCACTTTAATAAGTTTAATACCTCGCCTATACGAAGTCGATTGCGGTTCTGTAAAAGTTGGTGGAGTAGATGTAAAAGATTATAACTTAAATAGTCTACGTGATGCAGTTTCAGTAGTGCTTCAAAAGAACACTCTTTTCTCAGGCACAATTTTAGAAAATTTGCGCTGGGGAGATGAATCTGCAACTTTGGAACAAGTCCAAGAAGCTGCAAAACTTGCTCAAGCACACGACTTTATAATGCAAACTGAAAATGGTTATGATACAAAAATAGAGCGTGGTGGAGCAAATTTCTCAGGCGGTCAAAAGCAACGTCTATGTATCGCTCGTGCACTTCTTAAAAATCCTAAGATTTTAATCTTAGATGATTCAACATCTGCACTTGATAATGAAACCGAAAAGAAAATAGTCGGCGGACTAACTAAATTACGTCCTGATTTAACAAAAATAATAATAAGTCAAAGAATAAACTCTCTTGAAAATACTGACTATATAATAGTTATGAACAAGGGGAAAATTGATAGTATAGGCACTCATCAAGAACTTTTAAATACTAATGAAATTTATCAAGACATTGCCCAAACTCAAATTGGAGGTGATTTTGATGAACAGGATTAGAGTTTCTGCTGACGGCGATAGAAAAATAAATACGCCTGAAAACAAAGCGGCATTTTCAAGACTTATAAAAATTTTGTTTAAAGAATCCAAGATTAAATTTATATCTATAATACTGCTTGTCTGCATTTCATCATTAGTTACTGTTTCTCAATCGCTTTTTATCAGAACTTTGGTTGATAAACATATAACCCCTATGTTAAATACCAATACTCGGGATTTCTCGCCGCTTTTAAGAATGGTAATTATATATGCTGTTATATATCTATGCGGAGCTCTCTCAACACTTGCAGCTTCACGAATTATGATTAATATAGCTGAAAAAATAATAAGAGATCTTAGAAATCAAATGTTTGAACACATGGAAAAACTTCCTATTTCATTCTTTGATAAAAACTCGCATGGAAATTTAATGAGTAGATACACAAGTGATACACAAGTTTTGGAACAAATGCTCACAAATGCACTTCCAAACTTTTTTTCATCACTTTTAACTTTAATAGTAATAGTAACTGCTATGATTCTTTCATCAGCTATGCTATTTTTAGTGGTTGTAGTATGTATAATTCTTTTGATTGTATCTATGAATTTTATCGGTGGAAAAAGCTCTGTATTTTTTACAAGACAACAAGATTCTTTAGGTAAAGCTAATGGCTATATTGAGGAGTTAATAGAAGGACAAAAAGTTGTAAAAGTATTTTCTCGTGAAAGCCATGTATTAAGAGATTTCAAAGTTCTAAACGAAGAGCTTGCAGAAAATACAATGCTTGCAAATAGATACTCTCTATATTTACTACCTGTAATTTTCAACATAGGCAACTTACAATTTGCATTTATAGCAACAGTCGGCGGACTGATGACTCTAAGTGGAAACTATGGTCTTACAATCGGTGGACTTGTGGGATTCTTACAACTTTCAAGGTCATTTTCAGGCCCGATAAACAACATTTCTCAACAGATGAACCAAGTTATACTTGCGTTGGCAGGCGCTAAGAGAATCTTTGATTTGCTTGACCAGGAAGTTGAAATTGACAACGGCACTTATGAAATTGTAAGAGTTTGTGAAAGAGAAAATGGTCTTGAAATATGCTCCGAACGCACAGATCGTTGGGCTTGGAAAAACTCTGCAAGCGATGAAAATTTAATCGAAGTAAAAGGTGATATAAAATTTTACAATGTAGATTTTTCATATGACGGTGAGCATAAAATTCTAGACAATATCTCTCTATACGCTAAACCCGGTCAAAAAATTGCCTTTGTAGGTGAAACCGGCGCAGGTAAAACCACAATAACCAACTTGATAAATAGATTCTATGAAATAGACTCAGGCAAGATAACCTTTGATGGAATTGATATAAAAGATATTAAAAAAGCACACCTTCGCAGCGCCCTTGGAATGGTACTACAAGATACTCACCTATTTACAGGAAGTATTAACTATAATTTAAAATATGGACGACCTGAAATATCTGATGAGAGCATTGTAGAAGCAGCAAAGAAAACCCAATCTGATGACTTTATAGAAAAACTTGAAAACAGATATGACACTGTAATCTCAGGTACAAATTCAGATTTATCACAAGGACAAGCACAACTCCTTTCAATAGGTCGTGCCGAAGTATATAATCCACCCGTTTTAATACTAGATGAGGCAACATCCTCAATTGATACACGTACTGAAAGGCTTGTTCAAGAATCGATGGACGAAATAATGAAGGGAAGGACCACTTTTGTAATTGACCATAGATTGTCTACAGTAAAAAATGCAGATGCAATAATCGTTCTTTCAAAAGGTAAAATAGTAGAACGTGGAAACCACGAAGAATTGATTGCTCAAAAAGGAATTTACTACCGTCTATACACTGGTGGTTTTGAAGAAAAAGAAGATTGATACTAAAATCACACTTCATTAATCCAATTTTGTGTGTTAAACTTATTCGGTAGCCTACAAATTAGTCTTGGACTTTTCCCATATGGAAGCCAAGACTTTTTTTGTACTTTTGTTTCTTACAATCTACCAACAGAATTTTTCCAATGAGCATTACTTATCTAAGTTTTTTGTAAAAGTTGTCCATAATTGCATAATTAGATATAATTACATATATTAAGTAAAGAAACTTAGAGGTGATTTTTTGAAGACAATACAAGAATATAGATCTTACTTAATTGTTATAGCAATTGCCATTTTGTTGCGAGTATTTGTTTTTCGTATATCCGTTGTCAGCGGACAGAGCATGGAAGATACTTTTCGCAACAGAAACATACTGTTCTGCACTATTTTTGACAGGACGGATTTAAAGCATGGAGATATAATAGTTTTCAAATCACCTGTAGAAGATAAATTGTATGTAAAGAGAGTTATAGGACTGCCTAAAGATGAAATCGAAATCGATTATGAGCATATAATTTTAAATGGAAAAATTCTTGAAGAACCCTATATAAAAGAAAAAACTAGTTACTATAAAAATTCAATAAAATTAGAAAATGAATATTTTGTCCTTGGCGACAATCGCAACAACAGTTCTGATTCACGACACTTTGGCCCTATCCCGCCTGATTCGATTGTCGCAAAAGTCAGATTCAAAATATTTTAGGAGAACCAATGAACAAAGAGACAACTTCAACACTAAAAAAACTGATGATATACATTCTTATCTATATCGCTCTTTCATCAGTCATAATTTACTTTAATATAAATAAAAGATATTTAATCTTTAATGCCGGTCTTTCATTTATACCTTACTTGGTAAGCGGTTTTACCCTTTCCAAAAAGAACAACTCATTATTTGTACTGCTCGGTCTGTTTATAACAATTGTATTTTACCCAAATGCAATATATATGTTTACAGACTTCATACATATAAAAACTTCCGACTATTACAAAATTATCGGTGGTGAAGTAGTCTATGTGATGGAGGCTATAAATTGGATAAAGTTAGGTGCTGAAGTATGTATAATAACTCTTTCTATGGTGCTAAGCTTTGAAAGTTTTATAAACATTCTAAAGATAATGAGATGTCATGGCCATAAGATTGCTGAACTGATAATTTTAATTTTTACATCAGCCGGCACTTCTTTAGCAGTCTATATAGGTCGATTTTTGAGATTCAACTCTTGGGATATATTTAAAATTCATACAATCGTATCTGATATTTTAAACAATATCTCCACAAATGATTACTATCTCTTAGGTGCTTTTGCAGTAATTCATTTTATAATAATACTTACTCTTTACAATATGAAACAAAATTAAAATAGAGGCGTAGAACGAATCTACACCTCTTTCTTTATAAGAATTTTAATGCTATTGGCATTAAAACAACTGTCACAAGACCTGCTATTCCTATTGAGAGCCCTGCCATTGCTCCTTCAACTTCTCCCATCTCATTTGCCTTAGACGTACCTACGGCATGCGATGCCGTTCCCATTGCTATTCCTCTTGCAACAGGACTTTTTATCCTAATCAGTTTTAAAATACTTGGCCCAAAAACCGACCCTATTATACCGGTAATCATTATAGTTATAATTGTAAGCGTTGGATTTGCACCGTATTGCTCAGACAGCGGCATACCTATTGCAGTTGTAACTGAGTGCGGTAAAAATGCAGTTGTAAGTTTTTTATCTATGCCCAACAATTTACACAGCACCAATGTGCTTATAATAGCCGTTATTGAACCTGCAACTATTCCCACTAGAATTGGTACTATATCTTTTTTTAATATATTTAGATTTTTATACAATTCAACCATTAGAGCAACCGTTGTGGGCGCTATTAAAAATGTAATATACTGTGCACCTAAGTTATAAAGTTTCAAAATCTATCCCCAGTGCCAAAAGAACTCCTATAATCAAAAGTATCCCTATCAACAGTGGATTTAAAATAGGCGTTCTAAATTTCTCATTTATTTTAACCCCACCCATATAACATATATATGAAAGTAAAATTCCAAAATAAGGATTATCCGTCATTTGTATAATCTCCTTATTATAATTTCCACAACAAGAGCAGTTACTATCAAAGTTATAATCGTAGATACCGATATTACTACTATAATTTTAAGTGCATTCCCATCCATACTTGCATATTCTTTCATAATCTCAACCCCGGCCGGCAAAAAGAAAAATGCAAAATACTTTAAAAGCCCTCTTGTAGTTTCTTCAACATCACTTACACTCACAACATTAAAAATAAGTCCTAAAAATAAAAAAATCATACCCCAAACTACCATAGGTATAGGAGTACTAAAAAAATAATTTACAATCACACCCATAAAAAGACATATGAGCAAGATTGAAAATTGTCTTAGATAATTCAATCATCTCACCTCTACTTCATTATATAATATATTTTTAACATTGTCTTATTTTTTAAAACCTTATAAAATTTTTTATTACAAAAGTATAATTTTCAAATTAAATTTGTATAACTTTGAATTCTCTTATCACTTTTTTACTCATTTAGTATATGTTAAAATGAGAAGTGGAGGTTAAAATGTTATTTTGCTCACTTTCTAGCGGTTCTTCCGGGAACTGCCAATATATAGAATATAGAAACACAAAAATTTTAATAGATGCAGGCCATTCCGGCAAAAAGATAACTGAACTTTTAAACAAGATAGATAAAAAAGTAGAAGAAATTGATGCGATTTTTGTAACTCATGAACACTTAGACCATGCAAAAGGAGTTGGGGTCCTGTCTCGTAGACACAATATAAAAGTTTTTTCTACAATAGAGACCATGAGAGCCATGCACCCTGTAACTAAAGAAATAGCTGCAGAAAATACCTATACTTTTATAAATGGTCAGCCTTTTCAGTTCAAAGACTTATTTATCCAACCAATGCAATCTTTCCACGATTGTAGTAATGGAACTTGTTTTATACTGAACGGCAATAAAAAAATAAGCATAGTTACAGATACCGGATATGTAAATCCTGATTTGCTAAACTCAATGGAAAATTCAGATATATACTATTTAGAATCAAACCACGATTATGAAATGCTGATGAATGGAAGTTACCCTTGGAGTTTGAAAAGTAGAATTTCTTCAACTCGAGGCCATCTTTCAAATGACAATGCAGCTGAAATTTTAAACAAATTAATTAAAAAGAGAAATGAAATTGTAATGTTGTCTCATCTATCACAAGATAACAACACTCATACAATTGCTTCAAATACAGTACGTGATCTTCTCCATCAAAATTCAATAATAGACGGAGTAGACTATACTTTAGAGATATCTCCTCGTGATGAGATTTCTCTACATGAAATTTAGGAGGAAAAATGAATATATTACTGACAAATGATGACGGATATTTTGCACCCGGTATAAAGGAACTTGCAAGACAGCTTATCGCAGAAGGACACAATATTACAATTGTAGCTCCCACTCAAGAAAATTCAGGAAAAAGCCATTCTATAACTCTGCGAGAAGAACTTATTGTATCTCCTGTCACCATAGATGGAATAGATACTATGTGTTATTCAGTTAGCGGTACTCCCGCAGACTGTGTAAGAGCTGCTCTAAATATATTAGATACAAAATTTGACTTTTGTTTTTCAGGTTGTAATTTTGGATATAATGCCGGAATGGATATACTTTACTCCGGAACAGTTTCAGCTGCAATTGAAGCAAATGTATTCGGCATAAATTCATTTGCCGTTTCAGCTGAATTTTTAAGAGAAAATACAAACTATGAAACAGCAGCTAAAGTTGCAATAGAAGTTTTCAACAAGGTTCATAAATCTCTTGATAAGATTCAAGTTATAAATATAAATGTGCCGTCTGTTGAATATTCAAAATTAAAGGGCATAAAGGCCGCTAAAATCGGCGGAAATGTAATGGATAAATACACCAAAGTTCAAACTGAAAGTGGATACACTCTTTCTCTGAGCGGAAGAAATGAATACAATTACCTTGAAAATACTGACAGATATCTTCTTTCAGAAGGATATGCAACTGTAACTCCACTTTTATATAATTTTACTGATATTGAACTGCTAAAAAACATCAGTGAAAAATTATAGAATCTTTGTCATAAACTATTGAAAGATTAAATACTTTATAAAACAACTTTTTATCAAGTCATAGAAAGTTGTTTTTTTAATCGCTAAAACCAATTACTTATAACTTTGGAAAGTAGATATTTCCTTTAGAATAAAAGTCATTTTAAAATAATTTTTATTTAATATGATGCCAAAAATTTATAGAAATTTTTTCTCTTATAATTTACTTATATGCCAACTTTTATTATCAAAATTACGCTCAATATATTATAATTAAATAATTTTTATTATCTTGTTCTACTCACACTTAATAAAAAGTTAATTTTTTATTATTTATATTATTTCTTTTTAACTATTTTAATTATTTTTTTGATATTATTTCTCTTAAACACCTCTATACTGCTACCTTTTATCTATTTTTATTGTAATTTTAAAAATTTAATGATATGCTCAATAATATAAAATTTTAATAATATTTAGGAGGTAATTATGAAATATTTAAAATACTTAGGAACTGAAAAAAGTGCATTTTTTGTTGGTGGAGTTGCGGTTGCAATGGTAGCTAAAAAAGTTTTAAAGAGCAAATCTCTACACAACTTAGCGGTTAGTGCAGTTGCGGGTGGAATGAAAATTCAAAAAGAAGCTGCCTACCAACTTGAAGCTATCAAAGAAGATGCTGAAGATTTGGTAAGACAAAAAGAAGAAGCTGCTAAAGCTGAATGCAATTGTGATTGCGAATAATATAATATGAAATTTCAAATCGCATGTAATTTAAATGGTTATCTGCGCTTAAAGTTAGGTCGATATACTCTTGATGAAGAAAAGTCATACTCTCTTTCTCATAAAATTAACAAATACAGTGGAGTTTATAAAGTCAGTGCAAACCACATAACCGGTTCTGTGCTGATAGAACATGATACTGATGTAAATTCACTTATTGAAAATTTAAAAAAAATAGACTTGGACTCTCTTGAAGTGGTTCCATCTTATGAAAGAGATGAAAGCACTGCAATAGGTGTTAAATTTAGACAAAAGCTTTTGAATAAATTTTTAATTAGGTTTGTTGCAAGAAATCTAATTCCTAGTCCTATTGGAAAAATAGTAATTATAAAAAGAGCTCTTGGCTATATGAGTAAAGGTTTTAATTCTCTATCCAAGGGTGAAGTCAATGTAGATGTTTTAGACGGTTCTGTTATAGGTCTTTCTCTATTGAAAGGTCACTATGCAAATGCAGCTTCTATAATGTTCTTACTTGGAATCTCTGATGTGCTTGAAGAATACACTAGAGAAAAGAGTAGAAATACATTGTCGAGCGCATTGATATTCCAAGTTGATAAAGTTTGGATTAAAGGTGAAGATGGCGAACAATATCAAAAATCTCTCGTAGATGTTCAACTGGAAGAGCAAATCATCGTCCGTACCGGCTCAATGATTCCTGTTGATGGATATATAGTAAGCGGTGAATCTGAAGTCAATGAAGCAAGCATGACCGGAGAAAGTATGCCGGTTCAAAAAACAGTTGGCGATTCTGTCTTCGCAGGAACAGTGGTTGTCGACGGCGAAATTTTAGTTTCTGTGAGGTCTCTTCACAGCGAGTCTAGAATTCAAAGCATATTAACCATGGTTGAAGAATCCGAAGAATTAAAATCTGCAATTTCTTCTAAGGCTGCTCACTTAGCTGATAGAATCGTGCCTTACAGTTTCTTGTTTTCTGCAATTGTATTTGCACTTACTCGCAGTTCAGAAAAAGCTCTTTCAGCTCTTACTGTAGATTACTCTTGCGCTATAAAGTTGGCAACTCCTCTGTCAGTTATCTCTGCAATAAGCGAGGCTTCTAACAACAGAATTATGGTCAAGGGCGGAAAGTATCTTGAAACTTTAAGCGAAGCTGATACTATTGTATTCGATAAAACTGGCACACTTACTATGGCAACTCCTAAAGTTGTAAAAGTTATACCTTTTGGAGATTTTACAAGAGATGAAGCTCTTAGATTGGCAGCTTGCCTTGAGGAACACTTCCCTCACAGCTTAGCTCGTGCCATTGTAAAAAAAGCCGAAGAAGAAAATTTAAAACACAAAGAAGAACATGCAGAAGTTCAATACATTGTATCCCATGGAGTTCATTCTACATGGAGAGGACATAAAGTCCTAATAGGAAGTTCACACTTCTTAACAGACGATAACGGTGTATTTATTTCTGAAGATGAAGAAAATATAATAAATTCTGAAGGCGCTGGATATTCTTGTGTATATCTATCGGTAGATGATAGACTTGCCGGTGTAATTTGCGTGCAAGACCCACCTCGTCCAGAAGCCCCAAGGATTATAGCTGAACTAAAAGCTCTTGGAATAGACAACATCTATATGCTCACAGGAGACAGCTCTCAAGCTGCTGAAAAAATAGCTGAAGAGTTAAATATAGATAATGTATTCTCAGGAGTATTACCTGAAGACAAAGCAGAAAAAATTGAAGAATTGCAAAGTAAAGGTCACCGCGTAATCATGGTAGGAGATGGTATAAATGATACTCCTGCACTAGCTAAGGCCGACGTTTCTATCTCTTTAAGAGATGCTACTGACCTTGCAAGAGAAGTTTCTGATATCACTCTGTTAGATAGCAATTTAAATTCTCTAATAGAGCTTAGAAAACTTAGCCGTGGAATGACTAATCGTATTGAATCGAATTTCACGAAAATTTTTACAATAAATACAATGTTGTTAGTGCTTGGTGCATTTGGAACTCTTAGACCTACTAGCACAGCACTTCTACACAATGTTTCAACTGCGCTAATAGGTGCAAGTTCAACTAGAAATATTTTACCTTTAAATTAAAATAATCGGCATACTCGAAAGAATATGCCGATTTATTATTTTCTTTTTTCAAGTAGCTCAGCGCTCTCTTCTACACTTAGAAGTTTTCCATAACTTACAACTTCTCCGTCAACCACAAGAGCCGGCGTACTCATAACACCCATACTTGCAATAACTGAAAAATCAGTTATGTGATGAATTTCTTCTTCAACACCTAATTTTTTCAAAGCTTCTTTTACATTATCTTCTAATTGATTACACTTCTTGCAACCTGAACCAAGTACATAAATTCCTCTATCTTCTACAGATTGAGCTTCTTCTTTTTTCTTTTTAAAAAACATAATTCCTCCTAAACAAACAAATAATAAAACAAATTGAATAAATATCCTACCAACACTATTCCAATTGTGCTTATAGCTACAAATACAGTTAATAACTTTGGCTTTATCGCTCTTCTAAGCATTATAATCGACGGAAGACTTAGAGTAGTTACTCCCATCATAAAACTTAAAACCGTACCAAGCATGGCTCCCTTAGATAACAACGCCTCTGCTATTGGAATTGTCCCAAATATATCAGCATACATTGGTATCCCAACTAGTGTCGCAAGTACAACCCCAAATGAATTGTCTTGACCCAAAATTCTCGTTATAAAACTCTGCGGAATCCAGTTGTGTATAAACGCTCCAATGCCAACTCCAACTAATATATAGATAAAAACTTTTGAGAAAGTTTCAACCACTTGCCCCTTTGCAAAGTTTACTCGCTCTCTGCTGCTAATTTCTCTTTCCTTTATTTCAATTCCCTTAGGAGCGTTTAATATAAAATCCTCTAATTCATTTTCTAAGTTTAATTTTTCAATTAGAGTTCCCCCCACTACAGCTATAACCAAGCCAAGAAACACATAGGCAAGTCCTATCTTAAAACCAAAAATGCTCACTAACAGCACCAAACTCCCAAGGTCTACCATTGGCGAAGATATTAAAAAACTAAACGTTACACCAAGAGGCAAACCTGCGGAGCTAAATCCTATGAACAGTGGAATTGATGAACAAGAACAAAACGGTGTTACAGTTCCAAGTAAAGCCGCCATTATATTTGCTCCAATGCCGTTAAATCTTCCAAGTATCCTTTTGCTTCTCTCCGGTGGAAAATAGCTTTGAATATATGAAATAATAAATATCAAGGTACATAATAAAATGGTTATCTTGAGTACATCATATATAAAAAATTGTAAACTCACCCCGAATTTAGTATGTATATCTACGCCAAAACTAATTAATAATTTTACGACTATATCATTTAGCCAAGCCATGCCAAAAACTTGACTTTGAATAAATTTCACAACCTCTATCATCTAAAACCTCTTTTCATATCAAATTATTTTGATGTATTGTGTATTTTTTAAACCATCTTCTCAGATGGCTTTATCTATCATCTTTAACAATATTCTCGACGCCGTTTCTATTCCCTCTTCAGATAAGTTGTAATAAGTCCATTTTCCGTCTTGTCTGCCAATTACAACTCCTGCTTCAGTCAATATCTTCATGTGATATGAGAGCCCTGATTGCGTTAAATCCAATTTTTCAAGCAATACACAAGCGCATTTTTCTCCTTGCTTTAGCATATCCAATATCGCTAATCTCTTTGGGTCACAAAATGCTTTAAACACTTTTGAATTTTCAACATAACTCTTCACTAAACCACCTCACATCAAATATTTTTGATGTATTTATAATAACACAAACTCTTCATAGGTTCAAGTATTAAAAAAGGACTCCCTTAAAAAAAGTCCTTAAATTATTATAATGCACTTGCTAAATTTTCTATTTCTTCATCTGTTGTAAGATATGTCGTTACAAATCTCAAAACTCTGTTGTCTTCATCTAACGGCATTACTTCAAACATATTATCTACTGCCAACTGTTCAATTTTTTCCAGTGGATATTCTATAAATATTTGATTCGAAACCGGTTCTTGATAGAATTTAGCTCCTGCACTTCTCAACTTGCTCTCTAATTTTTTAGAAGCTTCAAATGATTTTTTCCCAAGTTCATAGTATAGACCATCTTCAAAAAGAGCTGCAAATTGTGCCCCTAGTGCAAACCCCTTTGCCATAACCGCTCCTCGTTGTTTCATAAACTTTCTAACGTTAACTTTTAAATCTTCATCTACAATTACAATCGCCTCTCCATACATTGCACCATTTTTTGTTCCGCCAAGCGTGAAGATGTCGCATACCTTTGGAAGTTCAGATATATCAATTCCACTCGCCGCAAGTCCGGTCGCCATTCTAGCTCCGTCTATATATAAATACAGTCCATGTAGCACGCACACTCTGTATATTTCCTTTATCTCTTCCAGTGAATATACAGTTCCCAGCTCTGTGGTCTGTGAGATGTATACTAATTTAGGTTCAATATGATATTCTTCTCCTAAGCTTAGTATTTTTTCTTCTATCAATTCTGCACTTAACTTTCCATTAGCCACTTCTATAGTTTCAAGCTTATGACCTGTAGCTTCAATTGAACCGGTCTCATGGGCAGTTATGTGACCTGTGCTAGCCGCAATTATTCCTTCGTATGGCATCAAGTTGGCACTTATAGCAACTATATTAGCTATAGTACCTCCGCCGACAAATTCAATTTCAACAGTTTCATCTTTTAAATCCCGTCTAATATAACTTTTAGCTTGCTCAGTATAACAATCTGAACCATAACCCAAGTGTCCATTTCTTTCAATTTTACCAAGCTTTTCAAAAACTCTCTCATGACATAAATCATTATAGTCGTTTACAAAAATATTCATACTTCACCTCTTTGTTACAATTATACTACTCATGATATAATATTGGCGAGGTGTATTATGAAAGATAAACATGGTGCAAATATTTTTGAAATTTCAAGAGAATATGGCTTTGACGAAACTCAAATCTCAGATTTCTCGTCCAATATAAATCCTATAGGACCTTCTGTGTCATCTATAGAATACTTAAAAGACAATTTAAATTTGGTCACAACATATCCTGACCCTGAATATGTCTCTCTTAAAGAGAGCATATCGTCTTATTCCGGTGCAAACATGGAGAATATTGTGCTTGGAGCAGGAACAACAGAGCTGTTTAAACAATATATAAGTTTAATTTCACCTAAAAAAGCTTTAGTATTTTCTCCTTGTTACTCAGAATATGAAAATGAACTCAAAAATATAAATGCTGAAATATTTTATGAAGACTTGCTCGAAAAAAATAAATATGCAGTATCTTTGGACTCTATAATAGAAAAAATTAAATCTCTAAACATAGATATGTTGATATTTGCAAACCCAAACAATCCAACTGGAACAATACTAAGACGTGATGAAATTTCTGCAATACTTGAGACCGGCATTCATCTCTTAGTTGATGAAACCTATGTAGAATTTACCGACAAAAGCAAATTTTCAGCAGTTAAACTCACTAGCCAATATCCCAATCTATTTGTAGCAAGAGGTGTGAGCAAATTTTTTGCAACTCCCGGAATACGTCTTGGCTATGGAATCACATCAGACGAAAAACTACTGACTACTCTTAAAGAAAACTCCATGCTTTGGAATGTAAATATATTTGCCGATACTCTAGGTCAAAAAATGTTCCAGGACTCAAAGTATCAATCTGAAGTGTTTGCATTTATGAACTCACAAAGAGACTATTTTTTTAAAGAGCTGTCTGAAATAAAAAATATAAAGTGCTTTCCATCCTATGGTAACTTTATTCTGTGTAAAATTTTAAACGGCTCAACCGCAGCCGAACTAAGAGAACATCTTATGAAAAAGGCCATCGTCATTCGAGATTGTTCAAACTTTAAAAATTTAGACGAAAAGAATTTTAGATTTTGTATATTATCTGAAGAAGAAAACAAAAGACTGATATCCGAATTAAAAGAATATTTCAAATAAAGAGCTTTGTCCTCGTAGCGACAAAGCTCTTTTTTAAAATGTTGAAAGTCCACTAAACTCTTGGACTCTATATATTATATTTTTCCACCATATATCTTCGGCATTTGTATTGTAGTCAAGTGTATAAGTTCTGCCTCGGTTATACCATAACATATCTATATAATTTGAAACCTTTTGCATTTCTTCAGTGTCCTTATTTCCTATTATCACTACATCCGATTCCAAATTCAAATCATCTAAATTTCTTCTTGTGAAGTTAGCCGAACCACCTACCAAGACCATTTCATCATTGGTTTCTAAAACAAGTAACTTTGAATGGAATTGCTCTGCATTTGTATTGTACCATTTAATTTCCATATTTTTTTCTTTAGACAGTTCATTTGCAACTTGTTTATTAGGTATTCCTATCTTCTCCTGACCAAAGGCATCCTTATTTAAATCTAAAATCAATCTTATTTCAACGTCTCTCCCGGATGCTTTTTTTAATTCTTTTATAACGCCTCGATGTGATAAGTAAAATACACCTAGGAACAATTTATCTCCCTTTTTAGAACGTCTTATAGTATCTATCAAAGCGTCCTTTATTTTTCCTTCAGTTACGCTTTGTATCTCAAACTCTCCACCTTTTACATCTTTTACTATAAATTCAAGCGCTCGAGATTCCAAGTTTGAAAATCTTATAATAGCTTTTTCAGATTCCAATATATCGTTTAACACGGCACCTTTGACTTTAAAAGCTATGTTAGAATGAAGAGCACTTCCATCATGTGGGTTTGCAGAAGCTATTATGGCTTCCTTTTCATTCACGACAACTTTTCTATGGTTGGCTTTAAAATTTAAAAGCTTTGTATATTCTGAAATAGAAACTTTTTCTCCCTTTCTAAATAAATTCGGAAGAAATTGTCCTTTGCCGGTCGATAAATTTCTAAAATATGCTCTATAAAAACTTGTATATAACGGATTTGAATCTTTTATTGCATCTAAATCAGTAACCAAAACTTCTATATTGGCCTCTTTTAACCTTCTGAAGTTTTCCGGCATATATCCCCCATAAAAAGTATTTATAGGGTCTGTTATAAGTACTATCGGCAAATTAGGATTTTCCGTTTTTTTCTTCAAAAGAGCTTCTGTAAGTTCATTTGAAAGTGCGGGCATATCGTACTTGTCCTTGTCGTAGTCATCATTGAACAAGAAAAAGTCTAACAATAAAAAGTTTTCTGCGTCGTCTATTAATTTATATACATTTGAAAAAATTTCCTGCTCCGATTTTCTGTGTCCTTTGGAGTCAGAATAAGTTAAATCGTATAGAAATTCAAAATCTCCACGATGCTCTAAGCTCTTATAAGAAACATCTTCAGGTATTTCTCTAAAAGATTCAATTAAAAATGCCCCAAAAGGTACTACAACAAATAAAAATAATAAAACTATTTTTAAAAACATCTTCATCTTCAACCTCTTATTGGCAAAAAGCTCTTATCTCTTTAATTAACTCTTCATATTCATCCGACATTACAGCATGACCACACTTGTCGTACATCACCAGCTCAGCTTGTTTAGAAAAATAATTTTTATTTACTCTAGCTATCAATGAATCCACAACCTTATCTCCGGTACCGTGAACAATTAAAATCGGTATATTATCTCTAATTGCTTTGTTGAATCTAAAATTTCCAACTGCATTCCCGGCTTCAGACAAGCATCTTTGTTTTACAGTATCTTGTAAATTTCTCTCATATATCTCATCACCCGGATAATTTTCCGTATATACCAAACTCTTTAGTATTCCACTCATTCCCCTGTACTTTATAGCTTCATTAGCATGTTCTAAAAAAGAAGTTATCGGATTATACTTAACCAAGCTTTGAGTTAGAGTAAAATTAACATTGTATATTTGGTTGCAAATACCATTCATTCCCGTTGTCAGTGGAAGCTCCGCACCATACACTCCTATGGACGCCATAAGTATGGCTTTTTTCACTCTGAATCTCAGGTCTTGATCTGCCATAAACTCCATTACAATTCCACCGCCCAATGACCAACCCAATATGTAAAATTCTTTTAAGTCCAATTCCATTACAAACTCTCTAATATCATCTGTAAAGTCAGATATACTATTTATTTTCTTATTGTATGAACTATTTCCATACCCTCTTAAATCAGGAGCTATAACTCTATAATCTTTAGACAATTCTTCTATCATCTCTGTAAAAAATACTGAAGTAGATATATTGCCATGTATTAATAATAAAATTGGCCCTATTCCCTTTTCTCTATAAAATATCTCTTCGCCATTTACTCTTATAGTTTTACATTTCAAAATTGACCTCCAAACTATTTTAATTTTATCAAAATCGCTAAATCATTACAATCGTGCCAATTGAAATTATAAAGTTCCTAATATATAATTTTTACAAAGGAGGCAAAAATGGAAGATTTTAAAACATTACCTACCGTGGTCAGTACAAACCCAAATCAACATTTACAAATAATTCGTGCTGAGCTGACTAACGATTTAAGCATTGCATTTGATATACTTAATATAGGCGATTTTGTTGTTTCCGATATAACTTTTTCAGTTAAATACAAAGATATAGACGGTAATTTTCTATTTAACTCAAGTGAATTTTTCTATACTTCAAAAGCACTTGAAATCTTTCCGGAAAAAATTTACTATATCGAACCCTTTAAAATAGACCCAAGATTTGCTGACGCTCGTGGTATAGAAGTTAGAATTAGAGAAGTTACTCACATCGGAGGCAAAAACCACATCTACGATGCTTCTGAAGAAATTTCATACAGCTTAGCCGTTATCCCTCAAAACAAACAAATTAAAATAAATAACTTGCTTGGGAATGACATAATAGCCTATGGCGAGAACTTAAGAGTTGCTTGGAAGTGCGTATGTGGTGCTGTAAACCCTTCAGACGTTCAAGAGTGTAGACACTGTCACAGAAATAAATATTTTGTACTAAATAACTTAACCGAGTCACTGGTTAATATGAAAATACTAAATATGCTTTCTCAAACTATAAATTTTTCTGAAGCAGGGAAAAAAGCCTTAACTGAAAATCTCACTAAGACACATCTTACAAAAATTGCCCCTTCTACAGATGTATTGGCAACTACTCGAATTAATGAAGATGAAGATAAGAGCAAAAGTAAAAATAAAGTTCTCACAAACACCCTTTTAGTTACTGTGCCATTAATTATATTTATATTAATTTCACATTTAGTAATGAATTTTAATCAGTCAAATAATTTTTATAAGGCAAAAGATTATATATCCCGAGGAAAATATCAAGAAGCCATTCAACTACTGGAGAAAATACAACCTTCAGATAAATTTGAAACTCAACCTTTAATAGAAAAAGCTGAAAAGCTCATGGAATCAGATAATCTATTTTCAAGAGCCAAGACATATCTTGATGAAAAAAACTATACTGCAGCCTTAATAAACTATAAAAAAGTATTACCTGAGGACTTACACTATCAAGAAGCTCAAGATAAAATAAGTGAAATAGAAGAACTCGTTATAAATAGAGCAAAAAACCGTATAGAAAATGGAGACCCTTACGAAGCCGTGAATATATTATTGTCCCTACAAGAAATACTGCCGGAATCCGCAGAAGCCGCTTCACTTCTAAGCTCTATAAAATCATCTTCGGATTATGTAAATCAAAACCCTTACGGTATAGAAGAATCTCCCGAGTACAAAAAAAATCGTGCTGAAATGTCCAACATCGCAAATAACCTTTTGCACACTTACCAAAAAGTACAGACAGATAAAGCCAATTTACGTACATCTCCATCTATTGAATCTGAAATTGTAACTACGTTGCCAATTGATTCCGATCTATATGTAAAAAATACAAAAATTGAAGGGATAGAACGCATTTGGTGTGAAGTAGAGGCACTCGACTCTTCAACAGGAGAAAGATATCAAGGTTGGATATCCAATAAAGTTATGGATAAAGATAACGCCGGTAAAAATACAGTTTCTGTTTCAAAATTCTAACAAAAAAACTGTATCAAAAAGACTTCAAAAGCAACAAAGCTTTTGGAGTTTTTTTGATACAGTAAAATTTACATCTCTTATAATAGTTCTAAATAATTTACAACCGGTTCTTCATAAGGATGACACTCTTTAATTACATCTTTTACAAAATCCAATTCCGCAGACCTTATTCTAAACTCTAATCTTACTTCCCTTATTTCGCTTACTACACCAATTTCCCCGGTGTATGGATTTGCCCCTTCAATAGGTCTAAAGTGACCAGTGACATTTGAAGTTGCAAATACATAGTCATAATTTCCGTCTCTAAGGATTCCTTCCTCATTAAGAGCATTGACTAACTTTATGACATTCTCTTCAGGTATATAAACTTCTACTTTTATATATTCTCTCACATAATCACCCCTTAATAAATATGCCATTATTATATATTAGCCTATAATATCACTTCAACTAAGAAGAAAATAAGAAAGTTTTAAAATTTTATTAACTTTTAAACTTTCTCATTCTTACCATGCTATTTAATGTCGATATCCCAAGTATTATACACAGCAATATTTCAGCCCTTTTTACATTATCATGCTCTTTAAGATAATCAATATGCTTGCGTTAATATTTTTAGTTAAATATTTTATTTCCCATATGTAAAAATTAAGTTTTGATTGATTTTAATAATTTATAGATTCTCTTGATTATTTGCTTTTTCTAAAATCGGCTGAAATAGTTCTTCCTCAGCTTTCTTTCTAGCTCTGATAGCATCTTCTTTTTTCTTAAATGTTCCAAGTGTATATCTCTTTCTTCTTAATGTAATATAAGAAATCCACTTTCCATTTTTAGTTTGACTGACACCTCTTACTCCACTGGTATTATTTGATGGAATCTTTCCCGTTAGTAAGTATGGTAAAGCTCCGTCTACATAGTTATATTTGCGTTCATTACTAAGATGCCCACAACTAAGTGTATGTCCGCTGATTAGGTTGGATCTGGATACATAAGTATACTTACCGCAAGAACATAGACAAAGGTACTTTTCTCTATTTTTATCAAATGAGATAATTGTGAGCTCTCCAAATTTTTGCCCTAATAAGTCTTCATATTTATGATTCCCGCAGTCTTTGACATATCCTCTGTCCAATTGCTTTTTAGTGGCTTCAATGTATTTTCCGCATTTAAGACACCTACATTTCCAAACTATTAAACCATCTTCACGTTTTTCAGTTTTCTCTTCAACTATAAGGTCGTGATATATTTTCCCTACTATGTTTTTATAACTATTGGCAATCTCCGCTCCTCTACATCCACAGCTCACTGTCCTCCCTGAAACAAGATTACTATAATATACATCAATAGTGTTTCCGCAATCACAAATACATTTACATTTTTTGTACTTGCCTTTTTTATAAACAGATATCACTTTTAGTTTCCCAAACCTTTTCCCTATTAGTTCGTCGTTTTTATCTATTTCTTTTAAATCCTTTGATACCATATATACAAAAATCTTCTTTTTTCAAAAAACCTCTCTTAAATTTTATTTCTTCAATAATCAATTAAGAAAAATTCAGCTATTTTTCAATTTCTTTGCATAATATATTTATTACCTTGACTCATACAAGCCAATAATAATAGATTCTAATTCTATACAAGTAACTATTATTGAACAATTTAACTCCTATTCTTTTAATTAATTCAACTTCTATTAGCAGTCTTTGATAAATTTAAAAATTACAAATAGCAACTCATAAAATATAATTTTGTCTTTCATGCTCTATATAAATCAATTCCTATTCCCAATCTCTATCATTTCTCCTTTTCTTGCACTAATGTAAACAAATCTTAGGGTTAAAATGACAATAATAGCAGAGTTTTTATTACACAATATGCTATACTTAATCTATCCGCATAAATTATTAAACTAAGCCATTTAAACACATTGTAATCTCGAGTATAATTAAAAGTAGAGTTGTAAAGTAAAGCCTACTATTTTTTACACTTCTCTCAAATAGTATCCCTTTTCTTTCACCCAATTAGCAAAAGTAGTATGACTCACTCCCAAAACTTTAGCTCCTTTTCTAAAACTTATTTCATTTCTACTCCATTTTTCTGCTAAATTATAGAACTCTTTCGGTATTTCCTTTTTAACTCTGCCAAATTTAACCCCCCTTTTCTTAGCTTCTCTTATGCCTTCCATTTGCCTTTGATGGATATTTTCTCTTTCTATTTGTGCCACATAAGATAATATTTGAAGAACTATATCAGCTATAAATTTCCCTGTTAAATCATTGACTTTAGCTCTTGTGTCAAGAAGCGGAAAATCCAAGACAATAATATCTGCATTTTTTTCCTTGGTAATTTTATTCCATTCTTTTATAATTTCATCATAGTTTCTTCCCAATCTGTCTATCGACTTTATATAGAGTTCATCCCCCTCCTTTATTCTTCTTATAAGTCTTTTATATTTTTTCCTATTAAAATCTTTCCCACTTGCTTTATCAATGTATATTTTATTTATTTCAATTCCCTCTTCTAGAATAGCTGATATTTGCCTATCTACATTTTGTTCTTTGGTCGATACTCTTACGTAGCCATATTTCACCTTTTTCCCTCCCATTCCCATAGAAAAATATGTATTTACTTTTTCTGCAAATCAAATACCATAGCTTGATAAAATTTGCTATTAATTTAAATTTAAACCCTACTATTAATTTGATGTCTCTAAATTCTAGAACTATACATTAAACTATTCCATACACTATAATATATTTTCTTGTTATAAATTAAAATATTTATATACTTATTAAACTTAATGTTTTTATTGTCATCTTTAACATTGCTCTAAATTTTCACATAAGAAAAGGACGATAATCACTCTATCATCCTTGACTTAACAGGTGGTAAAAATATAGAAACTAGTTTCAAATAAATTTTTACTGATCTAAACCCTTATACTTTTTTCGAATGTATATAATTAAAATTTATCTTATTTCTAAAAAGTTTTTGCTATATAAAAAGTATCCTTACTTAAAATTGTATTCCCGACAATATCATTTATAATGTATTTGAGGTGATTAAATGAAAATTCTTTGTGCCGGTCCAACTTCAATATCCCCTGAAGTTTTAAATGCACTTTCTAAATCAAAAACAAACCCCGACTTAGACCCTGAGTATCAAGTTTTTCACAGAAGCGTTGAAAAAAAGATTTCAAAATTACTAAATACAGAAGCTACTTCTTTTTTCATGCTTGGCGAGGGAATTATGGGACTTGAAGCAGCCATAATTTCACTTGTAGAACCACAAGATAGAGTCTTAGTACTCTCAAACGGTTTCTTTGGTGCCGGATTTGCAGACTATGTAAAATTCGCTGGCGGAACACCTGTTGTTTTAGAGTTTGATTTTAGAAACGGGATTGACGTAAACAAACTGGATGAGTTTTTACAACAAGATTCAAATTTCAAGCTTGCAACTTTCGTACACTGCGAAACCCCTTCAGGACTTACCAATAATTTAAACGAAATAGTCAGCACACTTAAAAAATACAACCTACTTACCATAGCCGATTGCGTTTCTTCACTTGGTGGAGAAGCTATTGACTTTGATAAAAGCGGCTTAGACGTGTTGCTTGGAGGAAGCCAAAAATGTATTTCAGCGCCCGTTGGAATAACCATAGTAACCATTTCAGATAGGGCGAAGAAAGCTATTGATGACAGAAAAACTCCCGTAAATTCATACTATATGAACTTTAAAAACTACTATGATTTTAAAGAAGCTCCCTTCTGTTACACCATGAATGAAAATTTAATTTATGCAATGGATATTGCACTCGAACAACTATTTAACAGAAATTCCATAGAACTTCACAAAACTTATGCCGATATAACTCGAGAAATAATTCAATCAGCAGGACTTGAACTCTACGCAAAAAATTGCCCTTCCAACACTGTAACAGCCGTGCTGATGCCAAATGAAATTGAAGCCGAATGCCTTCTTAAACTGATGCGCCAAAAAGATATTGCCATATCAAAAGGCCTTGGAAATATGAGCGAAAAACTTTTCAGAATTGGTCATATGGGCCAAAATATTTCAAAAGATAATTTTAAAGCTCTCTTTAAAGCTCTTGATGAATGTTTTAAAGAACTTGGAATTGAATTAAAAATATCTCTCTATGACTCTTTTTGTAAAAAAATAGGCGAAGTGTAATACCTTCGCCCAAATTAATCCTATCTATTCCTTATTGCTTAACAATTTAAAAAAATAACTCAAAGATGCCACTATCATTATAGATAATAACAATCTAATCTTTAAATCACTTTCAGTTGCAATCATATTTGAAAAAATTGCAAATGCAATAAAATAATAAGCTCCCTTTAAAATTCTATTCTTTAACATTCTATTTAAATGTCTTTTCTCCCGGTATTATTGCACTTACAATGCCAAGAACTGCCGCTCCTATCAATGAACTTATAATTCCGGATGAAAATCCGCTTACCAATTTACCGGTAATATAAATTACAGCTGCTCCTACCAAAAATCCTGAGACACCTCTTCCAGCCGGAGACGTTCTTAAATTTGTGTAGTTACTTATTAGCCAATCCAAGCCACCCATTACAATTGCAGCCATTATCGCCGCTGAAAAATTTGAAACTCTCATAGGACTAAAAAACGCTGCTATCGCTATTGCCAATGCACTTACAAGCACTTTTATAATTAATTTCATTTTCAACCTCCATATTTAAGTATTTTATACCACTTATAAGAAATTATAAACACTAATGAAATTTTTTAAAACTAATGTTATATTTATAGCTTAATAAATATTTTTCTTTTAGTGCTTATATATATATATTATTTAGGGTATAACTTTAAACAAACATATATTTAATATTTCATTATTTATACTAAGGAGGATTTTAAATGAAGAAATTACTATCGTTTTTATTGGCTCTTATATTGTTGAGCATACCTTTAACTGAAACAATATTTGCCATTGATTACAATGCTCAAGAGCCTACCACATCAACAGCTTCAAGAGAAGCTAAAATAGATAAAAAATCTATTGCTTCGAATACAATTCAACCAAGAAGCATTATCCATCCCACAAAGCCATCTATAACATATAGATTTTATTCTGAAAATCAGGAATTAGAAAATGATATCCAAATCCTAACTAATGAAGGTGGTATTCTATTTGAGCCTGAAATTCCGGAATTAGAAAATAAAAAATTTATAGGGTGGTTTATTGAAGAAAATGGAGTTCTTTCAGATAAAGAAATTAAATTTGTTGAAGGCGTAGCAGAAATCGAAGCTGATTCTACTCTCACTACTGACAAAGACATTAATGTCGTTGCTAAATTTGAAGACAATTACCACATCTCTTTTATGCAACAAAAAAATAATCAATGGATTGTTGCACACAAAATATTTGGCAAACCAGGAGATGTAATAAGTACTAAAAACATACCTATAACATTAGAAAATAATCAAAGTGTTGAAGGATGGTATGACAACGCCGCATTAAGTGGTTCTCTTGTTGGAGATACTGTTACGTTAGAAAATAAGAATCTTACACTTTACCCCAAAATAGTAGAAGGCCACTTCATCACTTATCACGTTGGTCAAGATAGTTTAAGTCATATAGAAACCCAATTTTATAAAGCAGCTGATTCTACTATTGAACCAACTACTAAACCAACACGTATAGAATATACTTTTAAACATTGGTCTACAACTAAAGATGGAGAAGCTTTTACTTTTGGTAATACATTAGATAAAAACATAGACCTCTATGCAGTTTGGGAAGAATCAAATATTCCCTATACTGTATCTATTTGGACCCAATCTGTAGATGATGATAAAGATGCAAAAGACCCTTTAGATATTGAAGACCCCAATATATCTGATAAAATTAAAACCTACAATGTATCTCAAACGTTGACACGTAGTGTTTCTCGAGCAGATGTAGCTAACTACAAAAATTCACACCCTGAACTCAATGATTTAAATGAAGATGTAATTATAAATAATTATATAGCATCTATTATTATCAGTGAGTTAAAAACAACAAATCAAATTCCTGAAGGTTTTCATTACGTAGATGAAGATATTGAAATCTTACCAAAATTCAACCAACCACGTAATGCTACAATCCTTCTTGATAGAAATCTAATGACCATAAATCTAAAAGATTCTTCCGGTTCAATTACACAATCTTTTACCGGTCTTTATGGACAGACTTTGAGTAAATATGGTTATACTTGGCCTCAAGGAGACCAAAATAACTATAGAGAAGAATTCGGAGATAAAAGACGTGTTACACTACTAGATTCTTTCCGCTTCTCCGGACTAGCAGTCTCTCAAAATAAAAAACCTAATGATACACTTAATTTAATATTTTCTAAAGATGACAATCTTACTAAAAAAATAGTTCATTATAAAGAAGAATTGGATGGCAGTTATAAAGAACATGCTATTATAAACACTCGCTCTGATGCCGGTTTTACAATAACTGATAAATATCCCGGTTTCTTAGCTGAGCAGTACAAAATAGATAGCAGTAATGACTGGAGAACTATCCCAAGAAATAACGGTAACATCGACTTGCAAGAACTATCCTATAACTCAAGCTTAGAGATCAGACACAAGAGACAAAACTTTAAAATTTCTTTTAATAACAATGGAATTCAAGAGAAAAGTATTTCTATTCCCTATGAAAAAAATATATCAGAATCTATAAATTCTGATTCTAATCTAAAGAGTTATATTGAAAAACCTACACAACCTAAAAATATTCCTGATAATTTTATTTTTAAAGGTTGGTTCTTAGACGAAACTGGAGTTGAAGATTTTAATTTTAATAAATCTATGCCGAGAGTCGATTTAGTAGCATTTGGTTTATGGGTAGAGCCAACTCCTAAAGTCAGAATTTTTGAAAATAAACAATCCACAAATCCTATGCTTGAGCATACTGTAACTTATAATAGTACACTTACTAATAACGAACTACCTACAGTTAAAAATAGTACTGGAGAAGTTATATATAGCGGTAGTGAAGATAAATCAATAACTATTCCTAAAGGGTATACTTGGGTTAGCTGGTTAGTTAAGGAAAATGGAGTATATAGAAAATTTGCAAATGAACCTATAATTAAAAATACTGATCTTTATCCTTACTACACAAATAACACCTCATTCACTGTGACTTATTATTCCGGCTTGGACGAAAATGGTCAACCTAACGGTCAACCTACCGGGAAAAACTTTACAAGTGGAAAAACTTATGCTTACGGAACTACTCCTATTTTGTTAGACCACAAAGAAATTTCAAACCCTCACGGAAAATACTTTATAGGTTGGAAAAATATCGCTGACGGCAAATTGTATCATCCTGGAGACACTATAGAAATAACTGATAACATATCTCTCGTTGCTCAGTGGAGCGATAAAATCTCAAAGGTTAAAGTTGTATATCGTTCAGGTTTAAGTGGGGATTCTGAAGTTATTAAAGAAAAACTAGTTAACGAAAAGATTTACTTGGAAAAACCTATTTTCAAAAAAGATGGTCTTAAGTTTATAGGTTGGAAAAATTTAACTGATAACAAAATTTATGAACCTAACTCCATTCTACAAGTTAATAGAGTTGAAGAAAGTTCTCAAAATATACTTGTTGCCCAATGGGTAAAAGAATTAACTCTAACTAAAAAATGGGTTAACGGAGAAAGTAAAAGGCCTGAAAATATTACCTTAATTCTAAAAAGAGCTACTGACAAAAATTCTAAATTTGAAGAATTTAATAGCGAAAATTTAAATTTAATTAAAGCTGATAATACCGAGGAGACTATCTATTTGACCAGTTCCAAAATTAGTCTAAAAAATAATGAAAATATTAAATCTGTTTTAGTTAACCCTGTATCTACTGATGGTACTCTATATAACTACAATATAGATGAAATAGATGTTCCTAACTTTAAAAAAACTATAGAGCAAGATAAATTAACTATCACTAACACTTATATTGAGCCTAAAGTTAATAAGCCGGATATACAAATCTGGGGTACAAACTATCCTAGATGGGAAACAAGTTATCCTAAACTAGATAGAAAGAATCACTTTGCTTATATTATAGGTTATCCTGATTCTTCTTTCAGACCTCAGTCAAATATAACTAGAGCTGAAATGACAACTATTTTCTCAAGGCTTCTTGAAGAAAAAATTATTTTGCCAAATAATTACAAATCATCATTTAGCGATGTTCTCAATGATTCTTGGTATTCAAATTATATTGGTAAACTTACTCAAGTAGGTGTTATCTCAGGCTATCCTGATGGAACTTTCAAGCCTGACAATAAAGTTACAAGAGCTGAATTTGCAGCAATTGCCTCTAGGTTTATCGTCAATAAAAAAACCAGTTCCAATTTCTCTGATGTTTCAAACAACTATTGGGCTAGTGAAAGTATAGAATATGTTAAAGCTGAAGGCTGGATAAATGGATATCCTGATGGTAGTTTTAGACCTGAAAATAATATTACTAGAGCTGAAGTTGTAAATATAGTTAACTTAATGCTTGATAGGTATGCAGATAAAGTTTATGTAGATACACACTTAAACTCTCTATACTCTTATACCGATTTACCTAAAAATCACTGGGCATATTATCCTATAATGGAAGCTAGTAACGGTCATATATATCATAGACTACCTAACAATGAAGAATCTTGGATAAGACATTGGACTCCTGAGGAGCAAGAGAATTTTTCAAAACGCTGGAGATAATTTCATATAGGTTAATTGTAAAATGAAATTGAACTAAAAAAAAACCATAGTAAATCACATTTGGTATAATTGATTCACCAAAAACAAAAAACCAAAAGGTGATGACTATGGAATATAATAATACTACAACAAACTCAAGAAAAAAATAAACATTTAAATGATTTCGAAAGAGGACAAATTCAGATTTTACACAATAAAGGCTATTCTGCATATAAGATAGCTAAAGAACTCAATAGAGCTTCAAATACAATCAGAAATGAATTAAAACGAGGAACAGTCCCCCAAATTAAAAACAATAAAGAAGTAGAAGTATACTATCCCGATACAGGAAAGACAGTTTATGAGAAACATAGAACAAATTCTAAAAAATCATATAAAGCTTTGGAATGTAGTAAATTTTTAGAATTTGTTCATACTAAATTTACAAAAGATAAATGGTCTTTAGATACAATTTGTGGATATGCAAAAAGACATAAACTTTTTTCTGATGAAATGCTCTGTACAAGAACCTTATATAACTATGTAGACCTAGGACTTTTAAAAATAAAATCCATAGACTTACCCCTGAAATTAAGAAGAAAAACATCTACTAAAAGAATTAGAAAAAGTAAAATAAAACTCGGAAAAAGCATAGAAGAAAGACCTTTAGAAATAGAAAACAGATCAAGCTTTGGCAATTGGGAAATAGATACA
>NZ_JAXDSS010000105.1:0-6627 GCF_034090345.1 Peptoniphilus sp.
TGTTTAAAATAATTTCAGAAAGTGGTATATCATCTGGGGTTAGAAGAATAGAAGCTATAACTGGACCTGCTGTTTATGAATATTTAAATTCATTAGAAAATTTAAGGGATGAATCAGCTCAAATTTTAAAGACAACTAAGACAGAGGTTATCTCAAAAATTTCTTCGATAGTTAATTCTATAAAAGAATATGAAAAGGAAATAGAAAGCCTTAAACTTAAATCAGCAAAAGATGAATTATCTGGTATAATAGAGAATGTAAAGACTAAGAATGAAGTATCATATGTAACTTATAGTTTTGAAGGAGTAGATGTTAACACTCTTAGAAATATAGCAGATGATGTTAGAGAAAAAATGGGTAATATTATAGTATTACTTTCTACAGTTGTAGATGGAAAAGTTAATTTTGTATGCGCTGTTTCTAAAGAGTTAATTTCTAAGGGATACTCTGCTGGAAATATGGTAAAAGAAGTTGCTAAAATCGCTCAAGGTGGCGGTGGCGGTAGGTCAGATATGGCAACTGCAGGAGCTAAAGATGCTAGTAAAGTGCAAGAAGCATTGTCAAAGTTAGAGGAATTGATTTAATGTAAGTATTTCTATGTTATAATTACAGGAGGAATATATGAACGATAAAAATCAAACACAAATTTTCGAAAAACAAGCTTTAGAATCAGAAATATTTAAAAATATTTTAAAGACAGTTTATGTAGCTCTGGAAGAAAAAGGGTATAATCCAATAGACCAAATAATAGGATATATTTTATCCGGAGATCCAACATATATAACTAGTCATAATAATGCAAGATCTATCATTCAAGAAATTGAAAGAGATGAACTTTTAGGTGAATTATTAAGATCATATCTTAAGTAATTTACTAAAAAATAATAAGCTGTTAAATATAATGAGATGGATTTCCATCTCATTTACATATTGAAGTTTAATAGCCAATATGTACCTTTGAGGTTGTGGTTATGAGGAAAATACTTGGACTTGATGTAGGAGATAAATGGATTGGTGTTGCGATAAGTGATGAGTTACTTATGACAGCTCAACCATTAGTTACTATAGAGAGAGTTTCGAATAAAAAAACATACGAAGAAATTTATGAGATAATTTTAGAAAATAAAATAGAGACAGTTGTTGTAGGATTACCGAAAAATATGAATAATACAGTTGGCCCTCAAGCTGAAAAAGTATTAAAATTTTCTGAAAAGTTAAAAAATAAATATAAAGTTGAAATTATTTATATTGATGAAAGAATGACGACTCTTTCTGCAGAACGAGTATTGATAGAAGGAAATGTTAGGCGTGAAAATCGTAAAAAATATGTGGATAAGATAGCAGCCACATATATTTTGCAGACTCACCTTGATATTTTGAGGAGGAATAATGCAAAGGCAACTCTTTATTGATGAATATGACAATGTAGTTGCTTTCATAGTAAAAGCTAAGTTTAACATTGACGAAAACAGATATGTTGCTATAGCTCCTGTTGATGACCCGGGTTCAAAAACTTATATATATAAGATAGATATTGACCCATATGGTAGTGAGAGTATTACAATGCCTGAACGTTCAGAGTTATATGAGGCCTTTAAGGCATATGAAAAAGTAAAAAATGATACACTTCAGTGAGGTGCTTTAATATGGATAATAGTGTTGAAAATGTAAAAGATATATTAAAAGAACATGGACATAAGTTCACTAGACAAAGAGTAGAAATTTATAAAGTTTTTGTAGACAATCAAGGTGCTCATTTGTCTACTGAAGAAGTTTATAAAGAAGTTTCTGAAAGAAATAAAAACATTGGTATAGCAACTGTGTATAGAACAATGCTTTTATTTGAAGAAGTAGGAATTTTAGACAAGATAAGTTTTGATGACGGTGTAACTAGATATGAATTAAAGCATGAGTCTGGAGAAGAACATAGACATCATCATTTAATTTGTGTAGATTGCGGAAAAGTTACTGAGGTGAAATTAGATTTATTAGATAATTTAGAAAAAGAAATAGAAGAAGAGGAAAATTTCAAAATAGTTGACCACAGCCTTAAATTCTATGGACATTGCAAAGACTGCTATCAAAAGTTAAAAGGAGAATAGATGAAAAATAATGGAAGAGTTAGGATAATTCCCCTTGGAGGGATGCTTGAAATTGGTAAAAATCTAACTCTAGTAGAGTATAAAGATGAAATTTTGATTGTTGATTGTGGGATGACATTTCCAGGGCATGAGTTGCTTGGAATTGATGCAGTAATCCCTGATGTGACATATTTAATCAAAAATAAAGACAGAATTAAGGCTATGATTTTAACTCATGGGCATGAAGACCATATAGGAGCGATACCTTATGTTTTAAGAAAAATAAAAATGCCTATATACGGTACTGCACTTACAATAGGGTTACTTGAAAATAAATTAAAAGAGCATAATATTGGTAAAGTAGATTTACATGTAGTAAATGACGGAGACAATGTTAAGATTGGTAAAATGGAAGTTGAATGGATTCATGTTAATCACTCAATTCCAGGAGCTTGTTGCTTAGCTATAAAGACGCCACTTGGGTATGTATTCCATTCAGGAGACTTTAAAGTAGACTTCACACCTATTTCAGGTAAAATTATAGATTTAAATAGAATTGCTCAGATAGGCGATGCCGGAGTATTAGCTATGATTACAGAGTCTACTAACATTTTACGTGAAGGATATACAATGAGTGAAAGCTCTGTTGGTGAAACTTTTAATAGAATATTTGCAAGTACACCCGATGCTAGAATAATCATTGCAACATTTGCTTCAAATGTGCATAGAGTTCAACAAATCATAAATGCAGCTGAAAAATTTGGGAGAAAAGTTGTTCTTTCAGGCAGATCTATGTTGAATGTAACAGATACTGCAATTAGATTAGGATATATGAATGTCAAGAAGAGCACTATAATTGATGTCAAAGAGATGGGTAAGTATGAAGACAATGAGTTGGTTTTAATAACTACAGGTTCTCAAGGGGAACCTATGAGTGCACTAACTAGAATAGCATACAATGAACACAGAAAAATACAATTGACCTCAAATGATGTTGTAATATTGTCTGCTACACCAATACCTGGCAATGAAAAAGATGTTTCAAGTGTAATAAACAAATTGTTAGAATCAGGTGCAAAAGTTATTTATGAATCTCTTGGAGAAATACACGTTTCAGGTCATGCTTGTGAAGAAGAGCACAGATTGCTTCAATCATTAGTTAAACCAAAGTATGTAATACCAAACCACGGAGAATATAGACACCTTTTAAGACATGCTGAAGTGGCAGAAAGCATGGGTGTGCCTAGAGAGAATATCTATATTATGGAAAATGGAAATGTGTTAGAAATATCTGAAGATGGTGCCAAATTAGTGGCAGATGTTCCATCAGGAGATATCTTGGTAGATGGACTTGGAATTGGTGATGTTGGGAATATAGTATTAAGAGATAGGAAACACTTAGCAGAAGATGGTCTAATCGTTGTTGTAGTTACAATTTCTAAAAAAGATGGAAAAGTTATTTCAGGACCGGACATTATATCTAGAGGGTTTGTATATGTAAGAGAATCTGGTGATTTAATAGAAGATTCTAGAAATGTTATTAAGAACACATTAAAAGAACTTGAAAATAAGAATTTAGGGGATTGGGCATCAGTTAAAACATCAATAAGAGACAACCTAAAGTCATTCTTATTTAGTCAAACTAAGCGTAACCCAATGATACTTCCAATAATTATGGAAATTTAAGGAAATCACAAGATTTCCTTTTTTTATGAGGTTTATATGAAAAGCGAAGTTTATAGAGAAGTAGTTTACGATCATGTAATAGATTATATAAATTCATTTAATGATCCGGGATATTTAAAAGATATGAGAGATTATGCAGAAGAAAATCATGTGCCTATATTAGAGAGAGAAACAGAAAGCTTTATAAAATTTTTATTGAACACAACTAAACCCAAAAAAGTTTTGGAATTAGGTACTGCTATAGGGTATTCAGCAATTTCTTTTACTTTAAATTCTAGTATTGAGTCATATACAACTGTTGAATTAAGAAAAGATTTCACAGAAATAGCAAGAAGAAATATAAAAAAATACAATCTTGATAATGTTATAGAAGTAATAAATGGAGATGCTTATGAAGTAGCAAAAACTTTACAAAGTGTATATGATATAATATTTATAGATGCAGCTAAGGGTCAATATAAAAAATATTTTGATGAATGTGAAAAACTTTTGAGTGACGAAGGAATAATTATTTGTGATAATATCTTATTTAGAGGAATGGTCACGAAAAAAGAGTTAGCTGTCAGGAGAAAGAAGACAATAATTAAAAGGTTAAGTGAATTTATAAGTTATATTAAAACCAATGAACGTTTTATATCAAGTATTCTCCCAATAGGAGATGGATTATTATTAGTTAGGAGAAAAGTTTGAAAAAGATAGAATTACTTGCACCTGCTGGGGATTTAAATAAACTTTATACTGCAATAGATTATGGCGCTGATGCTGTTTATTTAGGCGGAGAAAGTTTTGGGCTTAGAAAAGCTTCTAAGAATTTCTCTATAGAAAATATAAAAAAAGGTGTTGAATATGCTCATGAGAGAGGTAAAAAAGTTCATGTAACTATGAATATAATACCTCATGAAGATGATATAGTTGGAGTAGAAGAGTATGCGGAACAATTGGAAGAAATAGGAGTAGATGCAGTTATAGTTTCAGATCCAGGTATGTTTATGAGAATAAAAGAAGCAACAAATCTACCTATTCACATATCTACGCAAGGTTCTGTAACTAATTCGTCTACAGTTAATTTTTGGGCTAAAATGGGTGCTGAAAGAGTTGTATTGGCTAGGGAATTATCTTTGGAAGAAGTTAGAAAAATTGTAAATGAAGTAGGAAATAAGATAGAGATAGAAACTTTTGCACATGGTGCAATGTGTATGGCTTATTCTGGAAGGTGTTTGCTTTCTAATTATATGACTGGTAGAGACTCAAACCAAGGGGATTGTTCTCAAGCTTGTAGGTATAAATATTATTTGGTTGAAGAAAAAAGACCAGGAGAATATTTCCCTATAGAAGAGTATGAAGAAGGTTCGTTTATTCTAAATTCAAAGGATTTATCTATGATAGAACACATAGATGATTTAATACAATCTGGAGTAGCGAGCTTAAAAATTGAAGGCAGAGTAAAGAGTGAATATTATTTGGCAACAGTAATAAGAAGCTATAGAATGGCTATAGATTCTTATTATGAAAACCCTAAAAATTATAAATTTGACTCTTCACTATTAGATGAGATTAAGAAAGTAAGCCATAGAGACTTTACTACTGGATTTTTTTATGGGAAGGCAAATGAAGATTCTCAAGTTTATACAGACAATTCATATATCCGAGGATATGATTTTGTTGGAATAGTTTTAGAATATGATAAAAACACTAAACTTGCAAAGATAGAACAAAGGAATAGAATTTTTAAAGGAGAATCTGTAGAAATATTTGGACCATCTGTTAAGCATTTTACTCAAAAATTAGAATATATGACAGATGAAAAAGGAAATGAAATAGAAGTGGCGAATAAAGCTAAACAGATTTTTTATTTAAAGCTTGACAAAGATGTTGAGCCAGGGTATTTATTGAGGAAAGAGATATGAGAGAACCAATTATTATAGGTATAGCAGGTGGCTCAGGTTCTGGAAAGAGTACTGTAACAAATGAATTATTGTCAATGCTTGACAGAGAAAGAGTAACTGTAATAGAAGAAGATAGTTATTATAAAGACCAATCAAATGTGGCATTTGAGCAAAGAGTCAAGACTAATTATGACCATCCTTTTGCTTTTGACCATGATCTTTTAGTTGAACATTTAACTAAGCTAAAGAACAAAAAGAGTATAGAAAAGCCAATATATGACTATGAAGTTCACAACAGAAAGAAGATAACTGAAAAAGTTGTGCCTAAAGAGGTAATAATTTTAGAGGGAATACTTATTTTAAGTGAAAAAGAAATAAGAGATTTATTGGATATAAAAGTTTTTGTTGATACAGACAGTGATGTTAGAATTATAAGAAGAATCTTAAGAGACATGAAAGAGAGAGGCAGAAGTTTAGATTCTGTAATATTACAGTATATGTCAACAGTAAGGTCTGCACATCTTCAGTTTGTAGAGCCGTCTAAGAGATACGCTGATATAATAATCCCTGAAGGTGGATACAATAAAGTTGCAATAGACCTTATATATTCTAAAATAAAAAATTGGTTAATTGTAAAATGAAATTGAACTAAAAAAAATCCCATAGTAAATCACATTTGGTATAATTGATTCACCAAAAACAAAAAAACCAAAAGGTGATGACTATGGAATATAATAATACTACAACAAATTCAAGAAAAAATAAACATTAAAATGATTTCGAAAGAGGACAAATTCAGCTTTTACACAATAAAGGCTATTGCGCGTACAAGATAGCTAAAGAACTCAATAGATCTTCAAATACAATCAGAAATGAATTAAAACGAGGAACAGTCCCCCAAATTAAAAACAATAAAGAAGTAGAAGTATACTATCCCGATACAGGAAAGACAGTTTATGAGAAACATAGAACAA
>NZ_JAXDSS010000119.1:0-7692 GCF_034090345.1 Peptoniphilus sp.
TCCTTATATATTCTCTTTTGTTATTAGTTTTTTTGAGTTCTACTTCTAATTCTTGAATTTGTTTTTGTATATCTTTCATAATATTATTATACTACATTAAATCACACAATTGTATCTATTGTTTAACGGATATTAGTATAACTTGGTGATTCAATGAAAAAACTTATAACAATATTATTATCAATTCTCCTATTCTCAGTGGGAGTACTATACATTTATTCAAATAACAATAAATCTATTAACCTAAATAGCCCGAAAAAGATAGAAAATGAAATATATCGTACTAAAATTTGGGCAACAGGTGACATCATGTACCATATGCCGTTGTATAAATATAATTATGATGCCACCACAGGATTGTATTCTTTCAACACCTACTACCAAAAAGTTTCAGAATATTTAAAAGGTGCTGACTTAGTAATTGGAAATTTTGAAAGCACAGTCAACCCAAACAAATCCATCTCAGGCCATCCAATGTTCAACACCCCGCCCGAAGCTTTGAATTATTTAAAAGACTTTGGTTTCGATGCACTGGCAACCTCAAATAACCACTGTCTTGATTCCGGATACGAAGGCATCCAAACAACTATTGATTCAATAGAAAAAGCCAACCTAAAACACTTCGGCACTCGCAGAGAAAATTCCAAACCTCTAATCATAACTACCAATGGCATTGCAGTTGGTTTGCTATCATATTCTGAAATGTTTAATGGTTTAGACGGACTTGTGCCGAAAGATAAACTTTATGAAATCTCGCCGCTTCAAGAAGATTTAATTTTAGGCGATATACAAAATTTAAAAAGTCTTGGTGCAGATTACATCATAGCCTATCCTCATTGGGGCGTTGAGTATACAAGCGAGCCGTCAGAAACTCAAAAATATTTTGAAAAATTTCTGTTGGATAATGGTGTAGATGCAGTTCTTGGTTCGCACCCTCACGTTCTACAAAGAGCTGAACTAAAAGATAATAAATTTACAATCTACTCAATGGGAAACTCAATTTCAAATCAAAGACAACAGTGGATTGGCCATACAGGAGTTGAATCCGGTGTCTTTGTAGAATTGAATTTAATTAAACAAAATGGAAATACAAAACTTGAAAACTTCATTCTCCACCCAACTTACGTAAATAGATACCAAGACCAAAACGGAAAAATACAATCCGAAGTCGTATTGTATTCAGATATTCTAAACGGTGGAAAATATAGAAACATTTTAGACCAAAGAACTCAAAATTTTGTCGATTCAAGTTATAACTGGGTCATAAAAAAACTTGGCAGCTTACAAGGTCCACAGAAATAATTTTATACTAACCACTAATTAAATTTTTATATTCAGCCAATCCCTGTGAGTGATTCTTTTAACCATTTTTTAGTTAAATTATCCATTATGCTATTATACTATTTTGTTAAGGCATAATTAGTGATTAGTATAAATATTCATTTCTTACTTCGCATTTCTAACAACTAATATATTTATTTTTGTTAATAGCATTTAATTAATTGTCTTTTCTCCTCCCATTTTATTCAACTCAACAATCATCATAAATGTACCAATAACAATCATTATAAAATCTACAAGAGGTTGCGTGAACCAAACCGCTTTCACTCCAAATGCCATTGGCAAGAAAATCATTGCAGGAACAAATAAAAATAGCTGTCTTAACATAACTATAATCCCTGCCTTCTTTCCATTTCCAATTGATTGGAAAAATGTAATGCTCATGACCATAACACCATATAAAATAAATACAGAATAGAACAGTCTGAAATTCCCTACTCCTTGCGCTATGATATTTGACTCTACGCCAAATAATGAAAGTATCTGACTCGATAACAATAATGACGGAATCCAAAAGACTGCTGCAAGCACAAGACCTCCGATAGAAAATACTTTCATAGCTTGCCTTACTCTGTCATATTGCTTTGCTCCGAAGTTTGTTCCTACAACAGGCTGCAAACCCTGACTCATTCCCCAAAGCGGAATGAATGAAAAGGCATATACACGAAGCGATGCTGCCATTAAAATTCCGTTTGGATCCCCGCCATATTTAAATGCCATTTTATACAGCATTGTCTGCTGAATCATAAACAAAAGCTGCATCATCATAGCCGATAAACCTATTGCGAACATTTCTTTTTTTATTCCCACATCAGATTTAATCTTATAGATTCTTACAACTTTACTCTTCCTCAAAAAATATTGAAGTGTTATTACAGCTTGAACAAACTGCGCTGTAATCGTTGCAAGTGCCGCCCCTTCAATGGCATATTCACCCATAAGCGTCATTAAAATTGGATCAAGAATTATATTGAGTAATGCTCCAAGGCCCATAATCATCATGGCTTTTTTCATCAATCCTTCCCCACGCATGACCATATTTGCAGACTGTGTGAAGTTTACGAAAATAGAGCCGATAAAAATAACTCTTAGGTATCTGATTCCATAAGCCTTGATTTCACCTGTTGCACCGACCATATCTAAAAAATATGGCGCAAGTAGTATTCCTCCAACTGTTATGATTGTCGAAAATAAAATCACCCAAAAAATAAGGTTTCCCATGATTTTATCTACAGTTTTCTGATCTCCTTTTCCAATCGCTCGTGATAAAACAGATGCTGAACCTACACCAAGTAAAGTTGAAACCCCACTGTTAAAAAAAGTAAGCGGCATTGCAACCCCACAGGCGGTCATGGCTATCTGTCCAATAATTTTCCCTGCAAATATTCCGTCCATTAACGGATACAGTCCAATTACTACCATCCCGATAACCGCAGGAATAGATAACTGAAACATCAATGATATGGGTGTTTTTGTGAGCAATTGTTCTTTAATATTTTCTTTCATAAACGCTCTCCTTGTTTTTAATATAATGTCGTTGATAATATTAATTCTCGCACTTACTAAACTTATACAAATCACTAAGATTATTTAAATTTCTTTTTATTTCATTTAAACAGTACTTACCATTATTCTTAATACTTATAACTTCGAAAATCCTCTAGAAAAAGAACATAATCTGTTGTTGCATTTATAAATTCAATATCATGAGAAACAATAAATATTATGTTCTCTTTAGTTTTCATTTTCTTTATCAATTTTGAAATTTTTAACATATTATTATAATCCATTCCACTTGTCGGCTCGTCAAAAAATATAAACTTAGAATTTTTGCATAAGACAGAAGCTATCGCCACTCTTTGTTTTTGTCCTCCTGATAGGCTCATAGGATGCCTTTTCCTCAATTCATCAAGTCCAAGTCCAATGAGAAGCCTATCTATTTTATCTTGGCTTAAATCCTTAACTCCAAGTTTTAATTCTTCTTCTACAGAATCTGTAAAAAGTTGATGATTTACATCTTGCATAACAAACGCCGAATTTTTAATTCGTTCTCTTTTGCTCAATTTTTTACCTTTAAAAATAACTTCACTATTATCCTTTTTATCTAATCCTGTCATGGCACGTAAAAAAGTAGATTTCCCACAACCATTTTTCCCGACAATGCCATAAATCTTTCCCAAATCAAAAGATATGTTTTTAAGGATTAACTCACCTTTGTCTTCAAAATCAATTTTCATCATTTGAATACTCAAATCTTTTCCATGAAGTTTTTGATCTTTACTTATAAGTGTTTTGTGTGTTGAACGAAGTCCGTACTTTCTTAAGCTCTCACTTGATAATGACAAAAACTCTTCTTTATTAAAAACTTTCTCTATCTTTCCTTGTTTAATTAAATAAACATAATCAACCAAATCCATTAGATAATAAATTCGATGCTCTGCAAGAATAAGCGTTATTTTCTTTTCCTTTAAAATTTTTAGCATTTTCATTAAAATATTTATGTGCTTATCATCTAAGTTTGATGACGGTTCATCAAGTACTATAATTTTGCACCCGGAAATATATGAAGCAGCTACGCACAATATCTGTTTTTCTCCACCGGATAATTCAAAAATACTGCGTCCAAGTAAATGTTCTATATGAAATATTTTCAGCATTTCTTGCATACGTGAGTCCATATCTTCTTTAGATAAACCGATGTTCTCTAAATAAAACAAAAGTTCTATTGTAGTATTAACATTAAAAAAATGTGTCTTAGGATTTTGAAAAACACTGGCAATTAGCAAGGATACTTCATAAAGCTCTAAGTTCTTTATCTCCTTATCATCAACTTTAATACTCCCTGTTCCACCGGCATTTTCATAGGTAAATGCTAATCCGTTAATTGAATTTATTATAGAGGACTTTCCACTTCCGCTTTCACCTGTAAGTAAAATACATTCTCCATCAAGAACTTTTAGAGAAATATTATTCAATATTTTATTATCCTCACCATATGATAAAAAAAGATTTTTTATTTGAAGCATAGCCATCCTCCTATAACTATTGAAGTCGTCGTTATTCCATAGATGAAGTCGATCAAATTTACACCAACCTTGACATATCTAGTTTTTTTTATGGGATTTGCAATACATTTTGTTTCAGCCGCCTTAGATATATCATCAGCAATATTAGATGAAATAATTAAAAGAGGTACAACAACATACTCTAAATATTTAAAAGGATTCTTTGTTTCTATTCCCCTTATTTTCATTGCCATTTTGATATTTTCTTTTTCTTCCGTAAAAGACGGAAAAAATCGAAACATAACAGCTATGGGAATAGATATGATATTTGGTATTTTTAAGACATCCATAGATGAAATAATGCTCCCAACATCTGATGTTTTAATCAAAAATTTCCCTGCAACAAATGGAATATAAAACATACGGATCACAAAAATCAATGAAAAAACCATCTTTATTACAAACGGCAACTGAGCTAATACCTTGAAATTCGGAGCAAGAAATAGAACGCCGAATAAAAGAATATTTTTTATCGCTTCTTTTCTAAAACCATTTATTAAGTACATTATGGAAATAATAAATATCAATGCCCATTCCAAAATAGGATGAATGGAATGTACAACAGTTAACCCCAATAATCCCACAACAAAAAACTTTGTTATGGGATTTGGATTTAATCTTCTATTATTCTCAATAAACATTAAACAATACCCGCTTTGTTAAAGTGTTTCTTAAGAAGAGCCTTTCCAATATATGCTCCAATAATTCCACCTATTAAAGCACCGGCATAAACTAATAACATATTTGGATAGGTAATTAACTTTTCTAAAGCTTCTACATATTCTTTCCCCATCATCATTGATAATTTAATATATTTTTCTTTTGCCCATAGCATTTGCATTAAAGATCCGCAAATCCATGTATTAAAAATAGCAAAAGCAAACATGTTGTATTTAAAAGAATTATACTCACCCATTTTTCTTATCATTTCAGCAATAAACATAACGACAATGGCATGAACTGCTATTACATAGGTATGCCCCATAGCAAACATCAATAAAGGGGATAGTATTCCTAATATAAATAAGCCCCAAGGTTTTTGAACCTTTGCCATAAATAACATAATAATTGTGCCTGTTACAATACCAAGAATACTAGGATAGATTAAGAATAAAATAGGTACCATCCCTATCATTCCTACGCCAAACATCACTACAAAATAGATAACGGCAAATACACCTATGGTTACTAAATCTTTAATTTTTAACTTCTTTTCTTTCATTTTCTCTCCCTTAATAAAAATTTTTCATTTTCTAATTTCTATAACGTCCAATTGGCTGCACGTTCTCGTGCTTGTATAAACGATGAATAAATTCCTTTCTTGCAAATCAAGTCACTGTGATTTCCCGCTTGCACCAATGTACCGCCGTCAATTACTAAGATTTGATCAGCTTTTTTCACTGTAGAAAGCCTGTGTGCTATAGAGATAACAGTATGCCCTTTCGATAATTCTTCAATAGCAGCCAAAATCTCATATTCATTTTCAGGATCAACAGAGCTGGTCGCTTCATCTAAAAGAATAATCGGTGCATTTTTCAGTAACGCTCTCGCAATAGAAACTCTCTGTTTTTCTCCGCCTGAAAGAGAACTTCCCCCTTCGCCTACCATAGTATTATAACCGTCGGGAAGTTCCATAATAAAATTATGACAGCGCGCTTTTTTAGCAGCTTCTACAACTTCTTCATGACTTGCATCAGGATTTGCAAAGCGAATATTGTTTTCTATGGTATCTCGAAAAAGATATACATCTTGGAAAACAAGAGAAAGATTTTTTAGTAAACTTTCTACTTTATAATCTCGTATATCCTCATCCCCCAATCTTATTTCACCACTATCAACATCATAAAAACGAGATATTAAATTGATAATTGTAGTTTTCCCTGAACCGGAAGGTCCGACAATAGCTGTCCTTGAACCTTGTGGAATCGTAAATGAAAGATCTTTTAAGACAAAATTTCTCTTGTCATAACCAAAATTCACCTTATCAAAGACAATATCATTGTTTTTCATGACTTCTAAAGTCCCCTCACTTATTTCAGGAATATCTAAGACCTCATCCAAATATTGCATATTCGCAGGATTTTTAACCATCAGAATAGCTGCGTTTTCAAGTTGTTTTAAGCCGCCAAAAATCATAAACCCGGCAGCCGAAACAGTGAGTGCTTGCGGTAATAAAACCTCTCCTTTAGTATAAAGATAGCAAGAAAACAGTGTAACAAGCAGGCTTGAGAGATTGATAATAGTAGAAAAAATTCTAGCATAAATAACAAAGACCATCTCAAAATGTACTTGAGTAAGTCTAAGCTCCTCAGAAGCATTCTTCAATTTAGAGTGTATTTCCTCCTCAACACTCTCATTTACAAGAGGAAAACTGCGAAGCACAGGAATACCACTGATACTATCTACTAGAGCATCTCCCACCTTGGTAATGGCAGTGTGTTCACGTGCAATTTCTTTCTTTGCTTGATTGGTCATAAGTAATACGCAAAGCCAAATTAAAATTAAACAAATTAAAGTCAATATTCCGATTTTAGTATTTACCCCAAACATTCCGATTAAAAGGAAAAAGGATATTGATATACCTGAAATAGCAAAGTCGATACTCATTGAAGAGTAATTTTCCAGACTTTTCATAACATTGGTAAAAGCCGCCATAATTCTCGATAAACTTTGTTCTGCAAAATATCCCATGGGTGCTTTTTTAAGTTTTTCGCCAACTGCAAGTCTGTAATCCTTGAAAATTCCGAAAAAAACACCATCGCTAAGCCCGCTTTTCGCCCAACCTGTTAGAAAATTGAAAATAAAAGATGCAAATAATACACCAAAAATTGTACAAATATGACCAACAGTAATATCATTCATCCAACCAAATGCGAGGAATAGAGCAAAAAAACCAAACAGCACAGAAGCATTTTGAAAGAAGATAAGCAACATTCCCGCTTTAAGTCGATTTTTATACTGCCCCGCTAATTTGAGTGATAATTTTATAAACTTCATATTCTACTCCTTCCCTAAATATTGTTCCCAAAGACTTGCATAGAGCGGCTCTTTCATAAGTTCATCATGTTTACCCTTAGCTATAATTTTACCTTTATCAATCAAAATTATTTGATGCGCCTGCTTAATTGTATTTAATCTATGGGCAACCATCACAAGATTTTTCCCCTTTACGAGATTGGATATTGCTTCTTGAATGAGTGCTTCATTTTCCGGATCGGCATAAGCGGTTGCTTCATCTAAAATAATTGTTGATGCAGGCTTCAAAATTGCTCTGGCAAGAGTTATT
>NZ_JAXDSS010000040.1:0-5401 GCF_034090345.1 Peptoniphilus sp.
CTCTAGGAAATATTCAGGTTCACCAAACCTTTTTCTCCATATTTTCTGTGCATTGGAATATCCACTATCCATACAAAACTCTTTGATTCCTTTACATTGTAATTCTTGAATCATAGCATTCAATAGTAAATTACCTATACCACGTCTAAAGTCATTATCCGATTCAAATCCCTCCACAGAAAGAGAAAATGTAATATTGCCAACTCTCTGTAATTCAGAACAAAGTTTCTCATCAATCAATGAACCATTAGAGAAAATATTAAAATAACATTCAGAATGTTCTTCTGCAAGTCTAATTATATCGTCTTTCCTGATGAGAGGCTCCCCTCCTGTCATCATATAGAAATATATTCCCAGTTCTTTCCCCTGAGTTACTATCTTGTTCATTATGTCATAAGTTAAATTTAATTTGTGTCCGTATTTAGCAGCCCAACAGCCGATACATTTTTTATTACAATCTGAAGTTGGATCAAACAGTATTGTCCATGGAATTTGAGTACCAAATTCCAACTTCTTCTTTGGTAAATCTTTATTTTCAATAATCATAGATTGAAAACCTAAATTCATAATTATCTGCTTTCTGACATTTGGATGTGTATTTTTTAGTGTACTAATTATAAGTTTTGTCCATTTATTTTCCGGATTTTTTAACATCTCTCTTGCTAAATCAAAAGCTTTTCCCGAACCATCAAACTTATCTCCTATATTACTTTGAGTAAAATTTATTATTTTTAAGATAGTCGATGCATCAAGTTCATCTCTATCTACTTGACTAAGAAACTTATCAATCAATAGACTAAATGCTTGCCTTTCTACAGTTGTTTTAATTTTCATAATATCCCCCTTACTTTAAAATCTATTAAACAATATATAAATTGCTACAAAAATTGAAATTAATAAACCTATAAATGAAAAGTGTTTTTGAAAATATAGCCCATATCTAAAACCAACTATATTCCCAACAGTTGCAATTAAAATTGAGATTATAAGAAATATATAAAATACTTTATTTGTAATAAACACATCCAAAAAAGCTATGGACAATCCCAAAATAAAAGCAATTGTAATTGTAATTATACCTGTTATCACCAAAGATTTTATAGGTAGCTTATCTATTCTGCTCTCATAACTATTCTTTAACTTAAAGTACCTGTATAGAAGATATAGTCCTACAAGGACGAATAAAACGCTGGAAACTATATGTAATACATTTGTCAAAGAAACCTCTCCGGTGAAAAAAGTTCTCGACAAAATATTATTCCCCAAGTGTAGAGAATTTGTCTGCCCGATTGCAAATATAACACCCACAACAATTAGCTTCCATAAATCTTTCTCTACAAACTGAGATGCGGCTGTCATTGTTGATATTATAAGATCAATTGATAGTATAACACCAACTATAACTATATATAAGAAACCATTCATTATATCACTTCCTCTTATATTTTATATTTATTATAGTTTTAAATTTTCTTGGACTAAATATTCAAATTTCATAATTTATTGCCTTATATACTACAAAAACTTAAATATGTAGCTTTATAAAAACAAATCTAAAAACTTGTATTATAAAACAAACAATAACAGACTAATGAGCCTCCTCAATATTTGACATAGAGCCACAAACGCAAAAATCCCTTCGATAATTATATTTCATATTATCAAAAGGATTTTTTAATTAATCTTTTATTAACTATATACTTTTTTAAAATTTATTTAATCTAAAACTTTTGCCGGCAACCCAACTGCGGTCTTTCCAGCTGGAACATCTATAAGCACAATTGCTCCGGCTCCTATCTTAGCACCATCCCCAATTGTAACAGAGCCTAAAACTGTCGCGCCGGTTCCTATAGTTACGTTGTTTCCCACTGTAGGATGTCTCTTTTCTTCTTTTTCATTTCCAGTTCCACCTAAAGTGATGTTGTGGTAAAAGTGGCAATTATCTCCTACAACCGCTGTCTCTCCTATTACTACTGCCATTGCATGGTCTATAAATAAATTTTTGCCTATCTTAGCTCCAGGATGTATTTCTATTCCAGTTTTCTTTCTACTCCTTTGAGAAATCCATCTTGCTATTAAAGTATTTCCATTATTATAAAAGCGATGTGCAATTCTATGGTATACCATAGCTTTTACTATTGGATACATAAATATCGCTTCAAATCTACTTTTACAAGCAGGGTCTTCTTTTAATATGAAGTCCCCGTGTTCTATTAATGTTTTAAAAAATTTACTCATATTCAAATAACTCTGTAGATATATATCTTTCTCCAGTATCAGGTAATACTGTGACAATAGGCCCCTCTAATTTTTCTAACATTTTCAAAGCACCTACAACATTTGCACCTGATGAAATGCCTACTAAAAGTCCCTCTTCTTTTGCCAATTTCCTTGCCATTTCCATTGCTTCAGAGCCTTTTACAGTAACTACGTCATCTAAGATTTCTCTATCCAAAACTTTTGGCACAAAGTTTGCCCCAATTCCTTGAATCTTATGAATTCCTGCAACATTTTTAGTCAACAATGGAGATTCTTCCGGTTCAAGTCCCCAAATTTTGATATTTTCATCTTTAGATTTTAAATATCTTCCTACTCCTGTTACAGTCCCTCCAGTCCCTATACCTGCAATAAAACCTTTGACTTCTGGTATTTCAGAATATATCTCAGGACCTGTTGTCTTTTCGTGAGCAACTGCATTGTATTTATTTTCAAATTGATTAGGCATAAAATACTCTCCTGTAGCTTCAAGCTCTTTCGCTCTATCTACAGCAGCTTGCATTCCACCTTCACCAGTTAAAATTAGTTCCGCTCCATATGATGCCATGAGCTTTCGCCTTTCGATTGACATAGAAGCCGGCATTACTATTGTAACTTCATACCCTAAGTTCTTACCTATCATTGCAATTGCTATTCCAGTATTTCCACTTGTAGGTTCTACAATTTTCATACCTTCTTTTAAATTTCCATCTGCAATTGCTCCCTTTATCATTTCATAAGCTGGCCTATCTTTAATTGAGCCTGCAGGATTTTGTTTTTCAACTTTTACATATATATTTCCGTTACCTATATTATTTAGCCTTATTAAATTCGTGTTTCCTATTGTATCTAAAATATTTTTCATCTCAATACCTCCACAAGTTACTATAGTCTTAGGACTATGTTATCTTCATATACCCGAATTTTTTTATAAATAACTATTCATCTTTTTTATATATTTGATGATTTTTGTTTTTTTGATATATTAAAAAAAAGTGAGTCTTAAACTGGCTCTATAATATCTGTTGGGGAGTAAATCTCTAACAGATGTTTTTGTATAAAAAATTTGCACTTATATGTATTTAGTCCTAAACTTAAAATAAGTAAAACCAAATTTAGGAGATGCATATAAGTGCAAAATAATAATATTATGAATTTGTTTGGTTTTAAAGATGTAGTTTTTGATAGTTTTAATGAGGATAATGAATTTGTCCATGTTCATCTTTTTGTTTCTAAGATGTCTATCTGTCCTCATTGTGGTTCTAAAAGGATTTGGGTTCATGATCATAGAGTTCAAAAGATTAGGGATTCTCATATTTGTGGTAAAAAAATACTAAAATTTTTGGAAACTCCTAGGAGTTTTGTTTACTATGCTTATTTTTAGTGGTTTTTGATTTATTTTGGTTTAGGATCTATTTTAACTGCTATGTGTTGATTTTTACATAATAAGAGAGGCTCGTATTAATGAGCCTCTCCAATATTTGACATAGGGTCTTAATATTTTATTACGCTTCTTACATCATAACCTTTTAAAATTTCTCTTCCGGGAAGATCTTCTAGTTCAATTAAAAAGTCTAGTCCGATTATCACTCCGCCAAGGCTTTCAATGAGTTCAATAGCAGCTTTTGACGTCCCGCCGGTTGCTAAAAGGTCATCGACTATAAGTACTTTTGTTCCTTCTTTGATTGCATCTTGGTGCATTTCAATTTTATCAGTTCCATATTCAAGGGAGTATTCTTTTGAAACAGTTTCAGAAGGGAGCTTTCCAGGCTTTCTAACAGGAACAAATCCACAACCTTTTTTATAGGCTATAGGTGCTCCAACTATAAATCCTCTTGCTTCTATACCAACTACAACATCAACTTCATCATTTCTCAAATCACTTATTTGGTCAATTGCCTCTTTAAATCCATCAGACTCTTTAAGTAACGTTGTGATATCTCTAAAAATTATGCCTTCACTTGGATAATCTTTAAGTGCTCTTATTTTGTCTCTAAGGTCCATAATTCTCCTCCATTCAAAAGAATTATAGCACATCATAGTTTTATACTACAACATTATATCCAAGCTCATTTATCATTTTTATATCTGTCTTAGGATCCATCCCTTGGGTTGTCAATAATGTACCCGAAATACTTGCATTCGCTCCACTCATAAAGCTTTCTTTCCCGGTATCACTAAGCAGCGCTCTTCCGCCGGCAAGTCTTATATATACATCTTTTAAAATAAATCTATAAATAGCAATAGTTCTATTTATCTCTTCCTGAGTCAAACGTTCATTATCTCCCATAGGAGTACCCTTTATCGGGTTTAAAATATTAACAGGAACAGAATCAACCTTTAACTCTTTCAAATCAAATGCCATATTGATACGGTCCTCTCTGGTTTCTCCAAGACCGATAATACCTCCACTACAAACTTCCAGTCCAACTTCTTGAGCAGCTTTTATAGCATCTATCTTTTCATCAAAACTGTGCGTTGAACAAACCGTTGCAAAAAATTCTCTTGATGATTCTAAATTGTTATGTACTCTTCTGACACCTACATCATATAGTTTTTGGTAATTATCTTTAGATAAAAGACCGAAAGAAGCACAAACTTCAACACCTACATCAGACTTAACTTTTTTAATTGTCTCGCACACTCTGTCAACTTCTTCATCTGACAACCTCTTACCACTTGTAACCAAAGAATATCTTTCTATTCCAACATCTTTTTGTTTTTGAGCATCAGCAACTACTACATCTTCCTTTAAAAGACCATATTCATCTGAATTGTGTCCATAATGACCTGACTGAGCACAGAATTTACAATCTTCTGAACACTTTCCGCTCTTTGCATTTATAATAGTGCAAAAATTAAAATTTGTACCACAATAGTGTTCACGAATTTCATTTGCACATTTTTTTAAATCTTCATAATCCGCTTCGTATAGAGACATTGCCTCTTCTTTAGTTAAATCATAACCAGCTATGACTTTATCCTTCAATTCAAAAATATCCATAAAACACCTCTATAAAAGAATACAGTTTTATGGATGTAATGTCAATTATTTATATGCTTAAGTTTACTATTGTTTTTATTGTATAAATATTGTTAACTATGTTCTAGCGTTAAATTTTGTTTTACAATTTTTACAAGTAAC
>NZ_JAXDSS010000042.1:0-6175 GCF_034090345.1 Peptoniphilus sp.
TTTGCTCTCTTTCATACAACACATAAGAATAAATTGTAGGCACTATTACAGCTAGAATAATCATCCCAAATATAACAAATGCTGAATTTTTTAAAAATATAGCACAAATAAGTCCGAAAATTCCTGATAATACAAAACTAAACCCTGCAACCCTGTGAGTTTTCTCCCAAATATAATCGCTGCTCAACGTCCATTGATTTCTAATTCCCATTGTGTAATTTCTCTTTGCCTTAGGCAAAAAATTGCCCATCACAATAAATAAAATAGATATCATTATAAAGACAATTTTACTTACATCAACCTTTGCTCCCAATCCAATAGTTATAGTTATTACACTGATCACAAGAGTTAAAATCGGAATAATATAAAGAGATACAACATATAGCTTTTCATTTTGATATTTCTTTCGTGGATCCTTATTCAACTGAAAAATCAACAAAGCTTGAACACACGCCATTATCAACGGAAAATTGAATAAAGCACTTGCCTTAGAAGAATACTTATCAGCAGTTCCATCAAACCCAAAATGAGTAGGTAACATATCCGGCATTTTGTTATAAAATACAGCCCCTAAAACCAATGAAACTATTAACAACAAAAAACTAATCACTATGCTCTTTTTATTTCTCATTTTCATCCCCCTTAAATTCAAAAAAATATGCCAAAACCTCTTCAAAAACAGAAGCGTTCATAGAATAAACTCTATAATTCTTATCTTTCTCATCAAAAATCAATCCGGCATCCTTCAAAATCTGAAGATGATAACTTAAAGTTGCATTAGTCATATCAAAATGCTCAGCAATCTCCCCTGCCGTTAAACTATTTTTCTTTAAAAGACTTAAAATCTCTCTTCTATTTTTGTCGGCAAGAGCCTTGAAAGTCTTTTCTAAACTCATGACCACATCTCCTCATTATTTATAATAGAGACCCCCTAATCTATCGTTCTCATCAAAAGTTATAGTAAAAATCATCTTATTATTTTTATAATTAGCCTCTTGCACAACTATAAAATACTCATGATTTTCTTTTTTATCTTCTTTCGATACAACTTCATTTTTCCCAAAAGATTCAAACTCTCCATTTTTAGACAAATCCTGAATGAATTTATCGCACGTCTCGGCATTAAGCGCCTCTTTTATCTCCTCAGTTCCATTTTCTTTAACTTTTTCGAAATCACCTTGATTTAAAAATGTAATTACTTCTTGACCCATTTTTATATATTTATCCGGATTTTCCACTTTCTTTGCAGAACTGCAACCCACCAATAAACATGCCATCATTAAACCAAATAAAATCTTCCTCATACTTACCTCCAAATATTCTTAATTTTAAATACATATGCCAACAACCCCAAATCTATTTAGAATATTATCTAAATAGATAGTACATCCATCAAAATAATTTGTCAATTCTATTTTGAAAATTTTCTAAATAGTTTCACAAAAAATACCCCTAAGGGTATTTCTAAAATTCTAATATATCTCCCACAGCTTTTTTCATTCTCTCTATTGCCAAATCAATTTCAGCTTCACTTATGATAAGCGGAGGATTAAAATATAAAACATTCCCAAGAGGCCTTAAAACCAATCCATACTCAAGCGCTCTCTTATAAATTTGGTAACCAACTCTCAGCTCAGAATCAAAACCTTTTTTCGTTCCTTTATCTTCTACAAGCTCAATCGCATTTATCAAGCCAACATGTCTTATTTCGCCAACGTTTTTGTGATTTAAAAATTCCTCACACAATCTTCTGTGTAAGTACTCAGCAGTGACTTGCGCCTTCTCTATTGTCTTTTCGCTTTCCAAAATATCCAAAACTCCAAGCGCAACAGAACAGCCAAGAGGGTTCCCACTGTAAGTATGAGAATGCATAAATGCTTTTTGATCGTTGTACTCTGCATAAAACGCATTGTAGATTTCATCAGTAGTTATAGTTATCGCCATAGGCATGTAACCGCCGGTAAGTCCCTTTGAAATCGCCATTATATCAGGACTTATTCCGGCATTATCCACCGCAAAAAACTTTCCCGTTCTTCCAAACCCAGTTGCAATCTCATCAGCTATCAACAAAACTCCATACTCATCACATAATTTTCTAAGCTTTGACAAATACTCTGCCGGGTAAATTTTCATCCCGGCTGCGCCTTGTAAAATAGGTTCGACAATTATGCTGCAAGTTTCATCTCCATGCTCTTTAAAAGCCTGTTCAGCTTTTTCAAAACACTCTACACTACAACTGTCCCTATCCTTTCCGTATGGACACCTGTAACAATCCGGAGCTTCTATCCTTATAGTGTCAATTAAAATGGGATTGTACATCTTTGCATATAAATCCAAACTTCCAACGCTAAGGGCCCCGATTGTTTCTCCATGATATCCATCAGAAAGACACATAAATTTTTTCTTGTGCTTGTTTCCGGTTTGATAATGGTATTGAAAACTCATCTTTAACGCACATTCTATCGCTGCAGAGCCATTATCAGAAAAATTAAACTTTTTAAGCCCTTTAGGTAAGTGTTGCATCAACCTTTCACACAACTCTATCGCCGGTCTATGTGTGAAATTAGAAAATATTACGTGTTCAATATTTTCAAGCTGATCTATCAATCTTTGATTTAAAACTTCATTCCTATGCCCTAAGAGATTGCACCACCAAGAACTCACAACATCTATGTAATCCTTTCCCTCTATGTCATATAACATAACCCCCTTGCCACTTTCAATGACAATAGGAGGAAGTTCCTCATAATCTTTCATCTGAGAACAAGGATGCCAAATATACTCTAAATCTTTCCTCTGTAAATTTTCAACGTCCATACTTAAAATAATCCCCTTAAAATACTCTCTTCAATATCCAAATCCGCACTTCCGTACTCTACCTTTGCAATAACAGGAACGCCCGTCAACTCCTCAATCATCTTCAAGTTGTCCCCTTGCATCAAACTTCCGTCATAATTATTTAAAATAATGCCCTTTAACTCCAAACCTTTCTGTTTCATATAATATACAGTTAAAAAAGTATGATTTATAGTTCCAAGGCCCGCATCAGCGATCAACACAGACGGTAAATTCAACTCAGTTATAAAATCTTCAAGCATAAGTGTATTCTCGCCATAACTTATCGGGCAGATAATTCCGCCGCTGCCTTCCATTACAACATAATCATATTTTTCAGATAGTCTTTTATATCCCTCGACAACTTTTCCAAGCTCAACTGCATTCCCTTCAATTTGAGCTGCTAAATGCGGCGAAACTGCAGTTTCATATACATAAGGCACCAAATTTTCAACACTCTCTTCAATACCTGCAATCTCTTTTACATAAGTAGCATCTCCGGGAACTAATTTCCCATCAACCAATTCAGCTCCACTAAGCGCCCCCTTGTAATAAATTGCGTTCATTCCAACTTCCAACATCTTTTTTAACAAAAGCGCAGTTACATAAGTCTTGCCTATGTCAGTGTCCGTTCCTACTATAAATAAACCCTTCATTTAGCGCCCCCCAAGAGCCTTTAAAATCTTTTTGCCTGAAATAGTGGATGCCAGACATAAAAATAAATCCCCGGGAACAGCAAGCAAAAAACAATATAAAATTACATTCTTTACGCTAAATGGCGTTCCAATATAAAAATTGCTTATCATGTAGTAATAAACCATTCCAAATAAATAAACGAAAAATAAATTGATTATAGAAGATATAAAAATGTTCTTTGAAGAATAGCCATTTATCTCTAAATATCTTCCTCCAAGATAAGTTCCAACCACAAAGCCGATCAAATATCCAAAAGTTGGCATCAATATGTATGCAGGTCCACCACCGCCAGTAAAAACCGGTATGCCGATAAGTCCCAATAAAATATAAACCCCAACACTCAACGCTCCAAGTTGTGAACCAAGTATTATCCCCGCCAAATTAGTAAACAAAAATTGTAACGTAAACGGCATATTGGGAACCGGTATTTTTATAAATGCCCCAAGTGCGATAAGCGCAACAAAAAGCGCAACCCTCGTCAAACTCATAGTCTTAATTCTACTTTCCAAACAAATCCCCCTTTACTAAAATAATACTAACAACACGGGTCAATATTGTCAATTTAAAAATATATTCAGTTTACTATTTTCTCTATAATATTTTATTGTTATCTTTTTGACTGACGTAAAGTGATGTCTAACAAAAAATATTATATTCACAACACCTGTAGGGGCGGCACGTATCCACAAAAAAATAAAGAATAAAAACAAAAATAGAAAAATAATAAATATAAATAACAAAAAAGTATAGGCCCGCCCGTCAACACCAACAATTTCCAAAACCGTATGGGCGGCACGTATACAAAATAAAAATAAAGATTTGAAACTAATACAAAAAAATTAAAAATTCAAATAGAAAAACAACAAAGGCCCGCCCGTCAACATAATAAAATGAAATATCAAAAATAATTTAAATTGAAAATAAAAACTTGAATGCATATAATGAGATTGAGGACATACAGATGGTCGCCTAATAAATTTATTAGGAGAAGTGACTATGAAATTTTATCAATAATAATAGAATTTGCAACGCTTATAGCGCTCATCTTAACACTTACAAAAAATAAGTAGTTAAATGCAAAAAAACCACCTGTATCGCTAGTACTGGTGGTTTTAAATTAAACTAACAGCAAGGCGACCGTCTTTAACGGTGTCCTCTTTAAACATATTATAACATAATTCAGTAAATTAACAAATTTAAAATCATATATGCGGGCGGACCTCGCTAAACTCGTGCCGCCCTACATTGTCCCATTCAATACAAACAAAAAAGACAACACCCCCGGAAAAATCCGAGAGCATTGCCCATAAAACATATTTAATTTTCCACCTTCACACTAACCGTATCGTTGTCCTCTCTGACAAGTCTATAGCCAATCGCAGAAAACACCCCTCCGACCAATACCATCAACAAGAGAGTTATATCCCCCGTCTTCGGAATTACAATCGGCGGTTTTTCAGGCGCAATCGGCGGCTCAACAGGCGGATTAGCCGGCGGCACTTCAGGAATTCTCCTATCCCTGATTTCAATCATCTGATTAAAACTACCCTCTTCTATGACAAATCTCACAGAATCGGAAAGAGCAGAATGACCCTTAGGAGGTTGAGTTTCCCATAAGAAATACTCTCCAAAAGGCAAACCGTCAACGGTAAAATAACCCTCAGCAGTTGACTCGACAACATACTCAACATTATTTACCATCACCTTTTCAAAAATATCCCCAACCTTTTTAGTCACCATAAACTTAGCGCCCATCAAAGGAGTTCCGTCCTCAGAAATCTTCTTGAACTTGAAACCACCCTCACCGGCACGATAGTTCACTATCCTAACCTCAGTATTCCTTGAGCTGTTGATTGTGAAATAAGTTTCAGCCTGTCTAATCATATATCCGTTCGGAGCCTTCAACTCCTTAAACATATAATCCCCAACCGGCAAATCAAATAAAACTATCTCCCCATTCACATCAGTAGTCAAAATCTCATTCCTTGACCCACTTGGCGAATAGACATTGCCATTCAAAGGCACCTTCTCAACCCCATCACTCTTTACAAAATAGAGTTCAAACTCAGCCCCTTGAAGCCTTGTCCCATCAGTAGATACCTTTATAAGTTTGGTATTCCCGGGCGGAATGTCAAATCCCCCCTTGGGAATAACCTTAAAATTTTTCTCACTCACGGTGAACACAAACGGATAAACCTTAACCGCACTGTCAGTGATTTCCCTCGCATAATAAGTTCCACTCTCAAGCTCGATATTGATTATCCCGTCTCTATTTGAGTATTCTGTGGAAATAGGAGCCGAATACCTTTTAGTAATCTGCTCATCACTTAAATTTTTTAAATTTTCAGCAATATTCACCTTTTCGTCTTCCAACAAATCAGAAGATACCTTCCAAAGGCTAAGACGTCTGTTTGAAAAATCCAAGCTTTCGCTCTTCCCCCTCAAATCAATAGTCACACTGCTCTTTGCAAAAACATCGTTTGGAAGTACCATGTTAATGATTAGAAGAACAAACACAAATGCCCTTATTAAATTTTTATTTATTTTATTTAACATACGGCCCTCCGTTATTTTAAATTTAAGCCTCTTCCTCTTCATTATTCTTCTTCATCACATAAAAAGCTCCGCCCATAATTGCAAGACC
>NZ_JAXDSS010000079.1:0-15239 GCF_034090345.1 Peptoniphilus sp.
CCTCTAAAAACTATTCTCAATTATATCTATTATTCTAACTGCTGCTCTTCCATCTCCGTAAGGATTTACTGCGTGCGCCATTTTATTATATGCTTCTTGATTATCTATTAGTTCTAAAAAGTTTTTATATACATTTTCGTATTTTGTTCCAACAAGTCTGGCTGTGTTTGCTTCCACACCCTCCATTCTCTCTGTCTCTTCTCTTAGAACTAATACAGGTTTCCCAAGTGCCGGTGCTTCTTCTTGTACTCCACCCGAATCAGTTAATACTAAGTGGACTTTGTTCATCAAATTTGAGAAAGGTAGATAGTCAAGAGGCTCTATCATGTGAACTCTCTCTTCTTCTTCAAAATATTTTTTAGCTATCTCTCTAACTTTTGGATTTAAATGAACAGGGAATATAACCTCTATTTCTTCTCTTTCTCTCACAACCTCTTTTACAGCTTTAAATATATTTTCCATAGGTTCGCCTATGTTTTCTCTTCTGTGTGAAGTCAACAGTACTACTTTTTTTGAATAGTCTATATTGTTTAAAACATCATCTTCAAATACAAAATCTTCTTTTATAGCTATTTTTAAAGCGTCTATTACTGTATTACCTGTGATGTAAATTTTATCATCACTGTAGCCTTCCCTTAAAAGGTTTTGTCTATTTCCATCTGTTGGGCAGAAGTGAAAATCTGTCAACACTCCTGTCAACATGCGATTTGCCTCTTCCGGGTATGGCGAATACAAATTTCCTGATCTCAGTCCCGCTTCAACATGACCTATTTTTATTTGCTTATAAAATGCCGCAACTGCTGATGCAAAAACTGTTGTAGTGTCGCCTTGAGTTAAAAGCAAATCCGGTTGTTCTTTATCTAAAATCTCTTCAAGCCCCAATAATGAATTTACCGTTATTTCTGTTAGAGTTTGACCGGGTTTAAATATATTCATATCATAATCCGGAACTATATTAAATATTTTCAAAACTTGGTCTAACATTTCCCTGTGTTGTCCTGTTACGGCGACTATAGTTTCTATATTTTTTCTCTTTTTAAGTTCCAAAACTATCGGAGCCATTTTTATAGCCTCAGGTCTTGTCCCAAAAACACAAATTACTTTCATCTATTCCTCCTTGGACTTAAACATTCCACTAAATATACCCATAACTATAATTGCCGCTATTACCAGTGCTGATATGAAAAGTCCCATCTTAGCATCTACTTCAGCTACTACTATTGCAAGTAATCCGAATATAACCGATATTACATATAGGATTAAAACGGTTTGTTTTTGTGTTAGTCCTAAAGCCAACAGTCTATGGTGTAAATGTCCTTTGTCTGCTTGCATTATCTTTTTGCCGCTCAGTTTTCTTCTCACCATAGCAAATGTTGTATCAAAAACCGGCACTCCAAGTATCAACACAGGCACTATAATTGTAAGTGCAGCTGCTGATTTCATTATCCCTTCAATCGATATATAAGACAACATAAACCCTAAAAACAAGGCTCCTGTATCCCCCATAAAAATCTTTGCCGGATTAAAATTGTACGGCAAAAATCCTGCACAAGCCCCCGCCAAAAGAGCCGCTATTGTAGCTATGTTCCCGTATCCAAACTTGTTCGCTATAAACATTAGAGAAATCGAACAAATCAATGACACACCAGCTGCCAATCCGTCCATTCCATCGATAAGATTAACTGTATTTGTAATTCCAACTATCCAAAAAATTGTGATTGGAATTGACAATGCTCCTAAAAATATTACACTCTCTCCTATCGGAAATGGATTTGTAAAGAATTCTACTCTAACATTTCCAAATATCAGTATCCCGGCTGCCGTTAGCTGAAACAACAATTTCATCTTAGGGCTCATATCCGTTTTATCGTCTATAAGCCCTGATAGTAAAACTAATGTTGCCCCTAGCATTACGCAGATTAGTTCTCTATTTAGTTTTAAAAATACAATCATTCCAATCATTAGGGCAAAATACATTGCCACCCCACCTGAGAGTGGTATTGGTTTGTTGTGCATTCTTCTAGCATCCTTAGGTATGTCTAAAAAACCAAATTTTTTAGCAAGCTTTATGACTATAGGTGTCATTGCAAGCGATACTAAAAATGCCAGAACAATAGGTTTTAAGAGTTCTGCCATTTCAAATACCTCTTACTTAGTTCCAAAAAGTCTGTCTCCTGCATCCCCAAGTCCAGGTAAGATGTAGGCGTGGTCATTAAGTTCTCTCTCAACTGATGCAACATATATGTCAACATCCGGGTGAGCTTCTTGAACTGCTTTGATTCCCTCCGGCGCCGCTAAAATATTAAGCGTCCTTATGCTTGTTGCTCCTGCTCTTTTCACTTCATCTATCGCTTCTATTAGCGACCCCCCTGTTGCAAGCATTGGGTCTAATAGAATTATCGTTCTCTCTTCTATATCTTTGGGGAATTTTGAATAATAAGTAACCGGTTTTAAACTTTCCGGATCTCTATACATCCCAATATGTCCTACTCTTGCACCCGGAACTACTGATAAAACTCCATCAACCATCCCAAGCCCTGCTCTTAATATCGGAACAATACCTATCTTCTTTCCAGATATTTCTTTGCCTATTGTCTTTTCAAGCGGTGTTTCTACTTCTATATCTTTAAGTTCTAAATCTCTTGTAACTTCATACCCCATAAGAGCTGCCATTTCTGTTACCAATTGTCTAAAATCCTTAGATGATGTATTCTTGTCTCTTAAAATTGTAAGTTTGTGCTGTATTAACGGATGGTCTGTAACTACTAATTTCCCCATATTTCCTCCTCTAAAGTCCAAATACTACTCTACCTGAACAAGCTTTTAAAAGCCTGTTCATAATGCTAACTCCAAGGCCACGTAACTCAAAGCCTTCTACATAAATCATATCTACTTTTTCATCATCGCACTTTCTCAAATCTTCAAATAGATTTGATGCTATTTCTTCTAAATTTTCTCTTGAGCCAAGGGATGTTATGAAGTGCGCTCCCTCGTAGCCATCTATTGTTTCATCTGTGGCTAATACCGCTATTTTTTCATTCTTTTGTTCGGCAATTCGCTTGTTGATTTCTTTTACAACATTATCTAAGTTTCCAACAAAGCAATATGCTTCTGCCTTTGGTGCATAATGTTTATACTTTTGACCAGGAGATTTTGGAATTATTGATTCATCTTTAGATATGATTGACTCATCAATACCTATGTTAGGTACTATTACTTCCAAATCCTCTCTTGTAATTTTACCCGGTCTTAATATCAAAGGAGGATTTACTGTGGTGTCCACTACTGTTGACTCTATTCCAACTGAAGCTTTTCCTCCATCAACTATTATTTCAACCTTGCCATTTAAATCTTCAAATACTCTTTCAAAAGAAGTCGTTGAAGGTTTACCCGAAAGATTTGCTGAAGGTGCAGCAATAGGTTTATTACAATATGAAAGTATATCTCTAGCAACTTTATGTTCCGGCATTCTGACCGCAACTGTTTCAAGCCCTGCTGTTGCTTCATTTGGAACATCTTTAGTCCTATTCATTATCAAAGTCAGCGGACCCGGCCAAAACATTTCCATCATATTCTTAGCATCTTCGCCAATATTTTCTACGATACCTTCTAATTGAGATATTTCTGCAATGTGTAAGATTAATGGATTATCTCCCGGTCTATTCTTAGCTTTATAAACTTTTTTCAAAGCTTCAGAATTCAGCCCGTCTGCTCCCAATCCATAAACTGTTTCTGTAGGAAAAACTACTAATCCACCCATGTCAAAAACTTCTTTTATATCTTTAAGTTGGTCTTCTGTAATTTTATTATCTACTTTTATAATTTTAGTTTCCATAATGTTCAACCTTTCTTTCTGCATTAAATTATAACAATTAGTCAAATATCATACAAGTTAAGATAGCCTTAAATTTGTTATTGCCTTTTATTACCATTCCCTTTGTGATATACTTTTACTTAAGATTACATATGGAATATTTTAGGAGGTTTACATGGCTAATCAATTTGAATTTGATGATTTTATTATCAAAGGTGACACTCTTGTTGGAATGACAAGACAAGGTAAAGACAAAATTAAAAACGAAGGTATTACTCATATGCCTATCCCTAAGGAAGGTCCAGATGGAACTCCAATTAGAAAAATTGCGCAAAACTGTTTCTACCGTCGAAAGTTATCTACTTTTGAAATTCCTGAAACAGTTGAAGAAATTGGTTATGATGCTTTTGGCGTTAACAACATTTCTGAAATCACTATTCCTGACTCAGTAAAGAAAATAGACGGGTTCGCTTTTTATAGAAATAAATTAACTTCTTTAAAGCTGCCTGCCGAACTTACTCATATTGGGCCAAGCGCTTTCGCTCTTAACAACATTTCAAATGTTGAATTTAATGACAAGCTTGAACTTATAGATACATCATCTTTCTATGCAAATGCACTTGAAAAAGTTGAATTACCAAGTTCATTAAAAAAAATTAATATGTTTGCTTTTAGAAAAAATAATATCTTTGAAGTTGAAGTTCCAAGCTCTGTTGAAGAACTACACAAAGATGCTTTTGAAACAACTACAGTTGTTAACAAATAATTAAGTTGTTTTATTCCCGAGAAATCTCGGGAATTTTTATTATTCTTAACTTTTGAGAAAGCCCCTCAACCTTGACTTTTAATTTAGCTTAAAATATACTTTTTAAAAAAGATAAAGAGGAAGTTTATGATATACATACTTGCCGGACCCTCCGGATCCGGAAAAACTACACAAGCAAATATTTTAAGTAAGAGAGATGATTTTAAGAGAATAATAACTTGCACAACTCGACCAATTAGAGAGGGCGAAGTTGATGGAATAGACTACTTTTTTAAAACTAAAGCTGAATTCAACTCCATGTTAGAACAAAATGCACTATTAGCTGTAACTGAATACTCCGGAAATCTATATGGTGTTCCAAAACAAAGTTTGCAAAAATATGTATATTCAAAAGAAGAACATGTCGTAATAGTACTGGATGTAAATGGTGTTAGAGAATTGAAAAAAATGGGAGCATACTGTATATGTTTGACTTTAGATGCCCCAACTTTAAAAGAACGTATGCTTGAAAGAGGCGATGACATAACTGATGTTATGTCTAGGTTAAATGATGGTCTTGGCCTGATAAATTATTGTGATTTCTTTGTGGATTCAAGAAAACCCATTGAGTTTAATTCAAATGCAATTAGTGAATTTATAAAATCCACATGCAAATAGGGTCCTAAATTGGACCCTAAAATTTTATCTCTTCTTTTAATGTCATTATCGCCTTTTCAAGCATTTGAGTTGTCAACTGATGTGCTGTTGCTTCCCACTTAGTAAATCTAATTCTGTCTTTTTCTAAATAATATTCTTTAGCTTCTTTATAAAAATTTTCTTGTGCCGTCGGAGAAATTATATCATCTTCTTCTCCATTATACATTATCATTTCTCTATCAACTAAATTAGATAGGTGCTCTTTAGGATTCATCTGCAACATAAATTCATTTATCCTCATCATTTCATAAGAAACTTCTCCACTTGCAGTTATTCCATCAACTATCCACTGCCAATCGCATACACCATTAAATAGCATTGCAACTTTCAAACTCTGTTTAAATGTGAATAGCCCCGATGCTGTGATAGCTCCCATAGAGTGTCCGCCAACCGCTATGTATTCATCATCTGTATCTAAATTTCCAACTACATACCTATGAATTTTAGGGAACTCTTCTATATTGTGCATTATAACTTCACAAATTCTGTTTCTAAATACGTCTTTATCTTCATAGTCAAGCGCACCTCTTCTGCCATGGTATCTCGCCTCCGGAAGTATCACTTGATAACCGTAGCTTGCCAAGATATTAGCTCTAAAAATTTGGTTTTGTGCGCTTGAACCCCAACCATGATAAAAGATAATTGTCTTATACTTTCCAAAGTCTCCTTTTGGTCTGACTACATATACCGGCACATCATCTATTTCAATTAAATTTATATCTATAAAATCACTTCTTAAAAAATCCATTTAATCATCAATCCTCCAATCTATTGGTCTCAACCCATTAGCTTCCAAAAATTCATTAGTTTTGGAAAAAGGCTTTGAACCGAAAAATCCTCTGTTTGCAGACAGCGGACTTGGGTGTGGTGCCTTTAAAATCAAATGCTTTGGATTGGTTATCAATTTCTCTTTGGATCCTGCATGTCTTCCCCACAAGATAAACACTACCGGAGAATCTTTTTTATTTAATATATCTATCACGCTGTCAGTCAGTATTTCCCATCCTATTTTAGAATGACTCATTGGTGTATGCGCTCTAACAGTCAATGTTGTGTTTAAAAGTAACACTCCACTTTCAGCCCATTTTACAAGACTTCCATGTCTTGGCATCTCATATCCCAAATCACTTTTTAACTCCTTATAAATATTTACAAGTGATGGTGGAATTCTCTGGCCCACTTTAACTGAAAAGGATAACCCCTCGGCTTGATTTATATTGTGGTAAGGGTCTTGCCCCAAAATCACACACCTCACATCTTCGTAAGGAGTCTTTTTAAATGCATTGAATATATCTTCCGGCTTTGGAAAGATTTGAAAATTTTTGTATTCTTCTATCAATAACTGTCTTAAATTTTGATAATATGGTTGGTTAAATTGCTCTTCTAATAATTCATCCCAACTATTCCCTATTATTTTATTCATATTCTCTCCTTATGAAAAAATACTTTGTATAAACCTTCTACTGTTATTTATTCCCAAAAATCTGTTTAATTTGCCTTTGCTTTCATTTTTGCAAAATATCACGAGATTATCTCCCTTTTCAATCATCGTTTTTCCTCGTGGAATAACTGCCATTCCATCTTTTCTTATTATGCCACCCACTAACATTCCCTCCGGAATATTTATCTCCATCAAACTCTTTCCAATTAAATTGGAATTATCTCTTAATTTGAATTCATATACTTCAGCTTGATTATTAAATGCCATATATATTGAAATTCCTCTATCAGACCTAAGCTCTTTTATTATTTGATTCGCAACTACATCCATTGGCTTTAAAACCGATGTAAAATTCATATCATCTATTATTGACTCATAGCTTATATCTGATAATTTTACCATAACTTGGTTTATTCTCTGTCTATTTGCAATTATTCCAAGCACTATATTCATCTCGTCATTGTCAGTTGTTATAATTGTAGCATCATAATTTTTAAAATTCCTAAAGAATTCTCCGCCTTTTAACTTAGCTTTGTGAATATACACATTTGAATAAGATGTCCTATACTTTCTAATTTTTTCTATATCTTCTTCTATTATTGTTATGTCATATTCTTTAAAAACTTCTGCTATTTGCAAACTAAATTCATTTACACCAACCAACAAAATTTTTCGATTTTGCTTGCGTTCCAATCTAAAATGTTTATGTTTGAAGTTCAATATATCTTTTGAAAGACCCATAATATATAGATAATCATCTTCTTCTATTACGGTTTCTCCATTTGGAATAAGTATTTCGCCTTTTCTTGTTATACCTACAACTAAAACAGTCTTTAGCTCTCCTATGTTTTTAAGCTGTTGACCAACAAAATTTTTATCCATTTCTACAGAATGCCCAACAACTTCTATTCTGCCCTTTCCAAAAACATCTGATTGATAGCTCAAATTATCTTTTATAATTCTTTCAACTTCAGACGACATTTCAATGGCCATATTATACATCCTGTCAATTCCTATACTTTCTTTTAAGAAAGTCAGCTGTTCTACAGAATCTTTTTGAAATATCGAGGCTATTGTACACTTCGTTCCATTTTTCTTAGCCATTGTAGACAACAAAATATTAGTTTTATCGGAGTTTGTAACAGCAACTACAAAATCATATTTTTGCTTAAACAAATTTAAGGCAAAATTTCTGTCTTCTATGTTCCCATATACCGGATGTATATTATCAGTTTCAACAATTTCATTTATACTGTTTCTATCTTTATCTACTACCGTTACATCCATTTCTGAAGAAATTGCCGATAAAATTTTTAATCCAACGTATCCATTTCCAACTAAAAGTACTTTTTCCATTAAAAATCTCCTCTTATACTTTGCTTAGGTGTTATCAATGCTATTACTGTGAAAAATTCCAATCTTCCAAGCAACATTAAAAACGAAAATAACAATTTATATCCCCCTGAATAGAATTCAAAAGTCCTTGTCGGACCTACTAACTTAAATCCGGGCCCAACATTCGATAGCATTGTGGCAACTGAAGAAATTGAAGTCATTATATCAACTCCACTAAATGTAATTAATATACTCGCACCTATGAAAACTGCCATATATATTCCCAAAAATGCAAAGATTCCCATAATAATTTTGTCATTTATAATTTTTCCATTTACCTTTATAGGTATTACCGCTTTTGGATGGATAACTTTTATAATTTCTCTTTTGATAGTCTTAAAGACTATCAATATTCGTATTATCTTTATCCCGCCGGCTGTTGAGCCTGCACATGAGCCGAAGAAATATAAAATTAGTAGAGTAAATTTTGATGCTGATGGCCAAAGATCAAAGTCTGCATTTGCAAAACCTGATGTAGAAGCTATAGATGTTACTTGAAATATGGCTTTTATTAAAACTTCTTTTAGTGAACCAAAGCCATTTAAAAATAAATTTAAAGATATTATTAAAATTGCAAAAATTATTATTGTATAAAAAGTTTTTAATTCTTCATCTTTAAATACTAAACTTAATTTCTTTTTATAAAGATAATAATGCAGTGTAAAGTTAGTCCCACAAATCATCATAAATGCGCTCATTACAAGTGGGATATAATCCCCCTTAAAATATCCTACTGATTCTACTTTTGAAGAAAATCCACCCGTACCCACAACTCCAAAAGTATGTATTATGGAGTCAAACGCATTCATCCCGCCTAACATCAACAATACAAATAAAATTAATGTTATCACTATATATATCGAATACAATCTCTTCGCCGTTTGGCTCATCTTAGGGTCTATTTTCCCCGCTATTGGTCCAGGCGACTCAGCTTTAAAAATTTGAAATCCACCGACACCGATCTTTGGCAAAAGTGAAAGGGTTAGGACCAAAATCCCCATCCCACCAATCCAGTGGGTTGTACTCCTCCATAAAACTACTGATTTTGGAACAGCAGATATATCTGATATTACACTCGCCCCTGTAGTTGTAAATCCTGATACTATTTCAAAAAATCCATCAATATATGTCGGAACAGAATCAGATAAATAAAGTGGCAATGCTCCTAATAAAGAAACTATAATCCACCCACAAGTGACTATTGCCAACCCGTCTTTTGGTGTAACTGCGGCCTTTGTATTTATTAAAAAATATGCTGATATCCCAACCACAAATACTACTGCCAATGCTATCAAAAATGAATTCAGTGCTCCATCATTAATGAACGCTGAATGCATAGCTGAAGGGAGCATGAAAACTCCCTCTATCAAAACTAATATTCCCAATATTTTTATAATAAATAATTTATTCATATAAACCACCTCTTCTTTTTATTGAAGAAATAGTTCTTGAGATTTCCAACTTGTCTATTAGTTGCCAATACTATTATCCTGTCGCCTTCTCTTAAGAGATCTTCTCCTTTTGGAATTATTACACTATTCTCTCTCACTATTGATGTAATTAACATTCCCTCAGGTAAATGTATATCTTTTATTGGCTGGTTTAAAACTTTAACCCCGCTATTTAATAAAATTTCTGAGAATTCAGTTTCTCCATCACTCATCAAGTTTACAGTTATAGAACCTGAGCCTCTTATAGTTCTGATTATCTCATTTGCAGTTATATATGCCGAATTAAAAGCTGCGTCAACTTCTAATCTATCAAGTATTTTTTTGTAATTTTGTCTGGAAATTTTAGCAACTGATTTGTACATACCAAACTGTTTTACGGCAAGAGCCATTAATAAATTTGTCTCGTCTATTCCCGTAGCGCAAACGAAAGCATCGTACTCTTTTAACATTTCTTCTTGCAATACATTAAAATCTGTCCCATCAGCATTTATAATCATACTTTCAGGTAATTGTTCCATTAATTTATAACATCTACTCTTAGAAATCTCAACAATTGTAGTCTCTATCTTTTCTTTACTTAACAACTTCCCAAGATATAAGCCAAGCTTCCCTCCGCCTACTATCATAACTTTTTTAAGAGAACGATGTTTATTTATACCCGAATGTTCTTCGTCAAACTTTTCAATTGTTACGCTTTCTCCAACAATCATTATAACATCTTTGCTCTCTAAGACAGTTTCTCCATTTGGGATTATAGTTCTTCCACTTCTTGATACCGCTGCTATTAACATATCTTTAAAACCTGTAAGTTCTTTTATTTTTTTGCCTACAAAAGTTTCATCTTGTCCTATGTTAAAATCTACAAGTTTGACTTTTCCACCGGCAAATTCATCACTCATAAGCATATATCTCTTCAATAGATATTTCTCTATTGCCACTGCCGTTGCATAGTCAGGATTGATTACATAGTCTATTCCAAGTTCCTCTTTAATTATTTGAATTTGATTGTTGTACTCAGGATTTCTAACTCTTGCAATAACTTTATTAACTCCAAGTTTTTTAGATATACTTGACATCAAAACATTTGACTCATCACTATTTGTAGTCGCAAGCAATAAATCATACTCTTCAATTTCAAGTTCCTTTAGCACTTCAAAATTAAGTGCATTTTCATTTACAGTTAAAACATCAAGTGTATTATTTACATAATCTATTACCGTTTCATCCGAATCTAAAATTGTCACATCACAATTTTCTGCTATAAGCGTTTGGGCTAATTTTATTCCAAGTTTTCCCGCTCCTGCTATCAATACTTTCATCCTAAAATTCCTCTTTAAACACCCTGTCTATTCTTACAACTTTTCTTAGTCCCTCTTCACCTAAAATTTCTAATACTATATTTTTAACTCCAGCTTCATCTCTGTCAGTCTTTACTAATTTACCATCCACAACAATATCCACGCTTATCTCATCTCCATTTAACGACAAATCATGGAATGAACAAAATCTTTTATCTTCTTCTATAAGTTTATTAAGTTTTGATATGATTTTAGTTTCAACTTCTGAATATGAACCAACAGGATCCAAGTGTATACTAGCATGATAGCCCTTCGTTTCATATATCTCTCTTTCAATTTTATCAATTATATCATGCGCTTCAATAATGTTCATTTTATCGTCAAGTTCAACATCCATCCACGCATAAACTTTTTCAGGTCCAAAATCTACTATCATAATATCATGTACATCTATAATTTCACTATAAGACATTACAATTTTTTCAACTTCTTCCATTTCTTTCGGGTTAGTCCTTCCAATAATTGTACTTATAGTTTCTTTTATCAAACTATAGCCTTGATATAAAATAAAAAAGCTGACCAAAAGGCCTGCCCATCCGTCTACCAAATAACCTGTGATTTTGTATGCAAAAATCGAAATTATTACAACTCCAGTTACAAAAACATCTGATATAGAATCTTTTGATTGAGCTAAAATTGGATATGAGTTAATTTTACTCCCCACTTTTTTATAAAACACACTCATAAAAAATTTCACTACGCACGAAACAAACATCATTGATATACTCAAATTCGTATAATTAACACTTGATGGATTTATTATCTTTCCTATTGATACTCTTATAAATTCAAATCCTGCAAATAGAACCAAAGCTGATACAACTAATCCCGCAATATATTCCATCCTTCCATGCCCATAAGGATGCTCTGAATCCGCAGGCAGATTTGAAATCTTTGCTCCTATAAGTGTTACGAACGAAGACATTGAGTCAGTGAGGTTATTTATTGCATCTGCCAAAACCGAAACTGAACCAGTTCCAAAATACACAAATACTTTTAAAACAACTAAAAATAAATTAGACAGTATGCCAACAGTAGCTGTCCTAAATATTGTGCCCTCTCTATTATCTTTTAAAATTATCTTTTCTATTTCAATGCCCCCCTTATTTAAACGTTATTATACAATAGATATTTTTTTTATTAAAGCTTTCTAATCTAAAAGTTAGATTGAAGTTACTACCACTCTAATGTAAAATTAATATAGAATTTATGTTTGTTAAACATAATATTATTTTGAATCAAAGGTGATGAACATGACAAGTCTTGTTATAAAATGTGACCATTCAATAATTGACGATTTTAAATATGAAGTTTTTGATAATGATAGACTTATTTATGAGGGCTATGTAGATATCTATTCTCCAATTGTAAATTTAGTTCGTGGAGAGGGTTTCTATTCTTCCAAAATAAGAGTTTTTAATAGGTCTGACGAACAAGTTTTAATAATTTATAAACATATTAAAAATATTGTAAACGACAATTTATTTACTATTAAATCAAATGCTTCTTCAATTACTGTTCGAGAAGGTAGAAATTTTCGAGTTCCCGATTTATACTTTAGAACTCCTCTTGGTAAAGTTACATTATGGGGAGAAGTAAAATCTCAAACATATTCCCTTATGTTAAAAGACAAAAAAATCGCGTCTATAAATGGAAAGTTAATCCGTTCTCAAAAAGTCTACACATTGTCTTTTGATGAAAAATATTCAGAACATGAGCTGATTTTTTTATCTAGTGTATTTATCCTGGATTCTATGTACCATGATTATTGAGGAAAAGGATGATTTATGAAAGAAAATTTAAAATTGCAAACACAAGAACATGATGGGCAGATTGTATATTCAACCTATTCACATAAGTCTCTTGCACTTATTGTATTTGGAGGAATATTACTATATTTCTTCTTTTTGAAATTCTCATCTGTTCAACTTATATTTTCCAAAATCATATCTATTTTGTTCCCATTCTTACTTGGGGGTGCAATTGCATTTGTACTTAAAATACCTATGAATTTTTTTGAAAAGTTAATATTAAAACACACCAATTCAAAGTTTTTAAAGAAAGCTGCAAGAGGTATTTCACTTTTTGTCTCAATACTTTTGGTAATATCAATTGTTATCTTTATGATGTCAATGGTTATTCCTCAACTTATTATATCTTTGCAATCATTAGAAAAACAAATACCTGCTTTCTTTGAAAAATTAATAGAATTTGTAAACAGATTACCAAAACTGTCCCCTATTGCTGAAAAAATTCAAACTTTTTACAACTCTTTGAGTTTAAATTATATTTTTGAGCAAGTTAAACACTTCTTCTTAACTGAAGATTTAAGTTTTAATACAAATGCTGTGCAAACTGCCTCAGGCATTGCAAACACAATTTTTTCAGGTTTTACCAATGCGCTTTTGGCTTTTGTGTTTAGCATCTATGTACTTTTGGATAAGGATAGACTTGGCAGACAAACTAAAAGGATTTTATATTCTGTTGGCGGAACTAAAATTGGAGCATTTATAATACACATTGGACACTTGATAGATTTCTATTTCTTCAATTTTGTAAAAGGTCAATTACTCGATGCCCTCATCATAGGTGTTATGACATTTGTATCTATGTTTGTCTTTAGAATGCCTTATGCAGCTATGATTTCAGTGCTGGTTGGATTCTCAGATTTAATTCCAATCGTAGGACCACTTATTGGAGCGGCAATAGGTTTTATATTTATCTTAATAGACTCACCATTCCAAGCTATGCTGTTTTTGGTATTGATGGTAGTTCTACAACAGATACAAGGAAATATCATCTATCCTAAAATTGTCGGCGACAAACTTGGAATACCCGCTATGTGGTCTCTATTTGCAACTATTGTAGGTGGTGCACTTGGAGGAATTGTAGGAATGTGGGTATTCATACCGTTGGTTGCCGTAATATATACCTTACTCGGTGAATATACCGAATATAGATTAACAAAATTAAACATGAACTCAAAACTTCAGGAGGATTAAAATGAGTTATCGCATCTGTTCACTTTATTTTTCAGCAACAACCACTACAGACAAAGTAGTGCATGAATTTATTTCAACATTAAAAAAAGAGTTAGACATATCTGAACACACAGATTATGATTTCACTCTTCCCCATGCAAGAGAAACAATGCCCGAATTTAACGAAAATGATATCGTAGTAGTCGGAGTACCTACTTATGCCGGACGCGTTCCAAACTTACTTCTACCATATCTAAGCCAAATAAACGCAAAAGGTGCACTTGGCGTTTCAATCGTGCTATACGGAAATAGAAACTTTGACGATTCACTTATAGAACTTACTGAGTTGATGACAAATGGCGGAATAAAAGTTGTCGGCTCTGGCGCATTTATCGGAGAGCATTCTTTTTCTACAACACTTGGAGCAAAACGTCCTGACGAAAGTGATATGAAAATCGTAAGAGAATTTGCAACCGGTGTCGCCGAAAAGATTAAATCTAATAATTTATCCGAGTCAAAACCAAAAGGCGAAACTCCTATAAGACCTTATTTCACACCACAAGACCGTCATGGAAATAAAATTAACTTTGTGAAAATAAAACCTATGACAGACCTTGAAGCTTGTATAAATTGTAAAATTTGTGCTAAATCTTGCCCACTTGGTTCAATAGACTTCGAAGATGTTTCACAAGTTCCTGGAAAGTGTATGAAGTGTTGCGCTTGTGTTAAAAAATGCCCTACCGGAGCAAAATATTTTTCAGATGAAGGATATTTGTTCCACCAAAGAGAGCTTGAAGAAGTCTATGAAAGACGTAACGAGCCAGTTTATTTCTTATAAAAAATTTCTGACTTATCCTAATTGGGTAAGTCTTTTAATTATCAAAGGAGCTAAAATGAAAAAATTATTAATTCTATTCCTACTTACTTTTATTTTAGTAGGCTGTTCAAAACAAATGTCAAACCCAACTTATTCAAACTTAGTTGACGGCAAAATGATTGAGTCAATTTCTGAGAAGCTTGTTGCAAATGGAGTTTCTCCTTCACAAGTTGAAACTTTTAAAAAGCAACTTTCAAATTTTTATGACACTGTGGGAACCGAGAATATGGTGTCAAATTTTGAAACTATAAAAGAACCAACATATGACCCATACACTTTACAAGATAAATGGTTGGCTAAAAATAATTATGTTGGATATAACTGTAGAATAACTTCTTACACTATATATAAAGATTTCTTTCAAGGAAATGGGTTCGATGAAAATTCCACATCTCATCTATTATTTGACTACGAAACTTTAAATCACGATAAGTTTTCACAAGATAATATGAAAAAATTC
>NZ_JAXDSS010000048.1:0-37944 GCF_034090345.1 Peptoniphilus sp.
GGTATATTCGCTTCTTTTGCAATTTCTGTTAATTTGGCACCTCTATAATCCTTTTTATAAAATACTTTTTCTGCTGCTTCGAGTATTCTATTTCTGACTTCTTCTTTTAATACTTGTGCCATAGCACACCTCTTTCTATTCTAATACTGAATTTATATTTAATAATAAATTATAATTCAATATTTGTCAAGATAATTGTACCTAAAATGGTAGAATTATAAAGGAATTTAGTTCTTGTATTACTGCTTTTAATAATTGGTTTGATGAGATATGTAATTCTTTTGATTATCCTTGGTCTAATGGTCCTCTTGAAGGCACTCATACTAAGATAAAGACTTTAAAAAGAAATTGTTTTGGTATGAAAAATTTTAATTTATTTAGAAAGCGAATTATGCTTTCTTGTAAATAATTGGTAAAAAAATATGAAAATTTTTGAAAACTCCTAGGAGTTTTGTTTTCTATGCTTATTTTTAGTGGTTTTTGGTTTATTTTGGTTTAGGATTTATTTTAGCTGCTATGTGTTGATTTTTAAATAATAAGAGAGGCTCGTATTAATGAGCCTCTCCAATATTTTACATGGAGTCTTTTTAACTTACATTTTATTCGGAGCTTCTATTCCTAAAAGTCCAAGTCCTGATTTAATGACTGTTTTTACTGCATATGCAAGCATAAGTCTTTGTCCTTTTAACTTTGAGTCTTCTACTAATATTTGAGTAGAGTTATAATACTTGTTAAATTCTTTTGCAACTTCTGTTATATGTCTTGTTATAAAGTATGGTTCATACTTTTCATGCGCGTCTATAACTACATTTGAGAAATTATAGATGAGTCTTAATAAATTTATTTCAGATTCTTCTTTTAATAAATTGTCTTCTACATTAATTGGTTCAAAGTTTCCCCTTTCAAGAATCGAGTTTATTCTTGCATGAGTGTATTGAACATAAGGTCCAGTCTCCCCTTCAAATGAAAGAGTGTTCTCCCAATCGAAAGTATAGTCCTTTATTCTTTGATTGAAAAGTTCTTGGAATTTGATAGCCCCCACCCCTACTTGCTTAGCAAGTTTTTCTTTATCATCAATATTTTGACCTTTTTCTTTTTCACGATTGTTCAAAATTTCCATTACTTTTTCTATTGATTTATTTAATAAATCTTCAAGATAAACTACATTACCTCTTCTTGTTGAAAGAGTTCCTTCTTGTAGAGAAACCATTCCAAATGGAACGTGAACTATCTTTTCAAACCAATCATATCCCATCTTTTCTAATACATATTTTAATTGTTTAAAATGTAATATTTGTTGAGAGCCTACAACGTATATAATTTTTTCAGGGTTGTGTTCGTTTTGTCTGTATACAGCCGTTGCTATATCTCTTGTAAGATATATTGTTGAACCATCACTTTTTATAACTAGTGCTGGCGGTATATTGTGTTCATCTAAATTTACTATCTTAGCTCCATTAGAAATTTCTAAAATACCTTTTCCTTCCATTACTTCAACTTCTCTAGCCATCTTGTCCGAATAAAAAGATTCGCCCATATAAAAATCAAAATCCACATCTAAAATCTTATATACTCTCTCGAACTCTTCCATTGAAACTTCTCTTATCCATTTCCAAAGTTCAACAGCTTTTTTATTTCCATCTTCAAGTTCTTTAAACCAATATCTACATTCATTTAATAATTCTTCGTTATTTTCAGTTTCTTGGTTTATTTTAACGTACAATTTTAAAAGTTCAGGTATAGGATTTTTTTCTATTTCTTCTCTATTCCCCCATTTTTCAATTGCAACTATAAGCTTCCCAAATTGCGTTCCATAATCTCCCAAGTGGTTATATGAAGTTACATTATAGCCTAAAAATTTGTAAATTCTTTTTAATGAATCTCCAATAATTGTAGTTCTTATATGTCCTATGTGAAATGGTTTAGCAATATTGGGAGAAGAATATTCTATTATTACATCTTTTCCTTTACCAACATTTACTCTACCAAATTCTTCTTTTTCCTGTTCAACAGTATTTAAAACTTCTTTGACAAGTTTATTTTTATCTATAAAGAAATTTATATAAGCAGCTTTTGACTCAACCCTTTCCAATAAGTCACTATTAATCGACTCCGCAACCTCTGCTGCTATTATATTTGGGTTCTTTCTATATACTTTTGCAAGAGAGAATACCGGAAAAGCATAATCTCCCATATCATAGCTTGGTGGTATTTCTATCAAAGAAAAAATTTTCTCATAATCTAGACTGTCAATTTTTTCTGCAAGTATATTAGCTATTTCAGCTTTAAAATTTAGCATATTTACTCCTTTAGTTTTTAAATTCCACTACTGTAGCACCATATCCCCCTTGATTACTTGGCGCATCCTCATAGTGCTTTACGCATTTATTTTTCCTTAAATAATCTCTTATTTTTTCTCTAAGTACTCCCGTACCTTTCCCGTGAATTATTCTAATTTCTTTAATCCCAGACAAATAGGCATCATCTATATACTTATCTACAATAACTCTCGCATCTTCAAAGTTATTACCTCTTATATCAATTTCAGTCTTAATATATTTACTCTTCTTATCTATTATATTCCTTGTCTTCGTCTTTTGAACTTCTTTTTCAACATTAGTTTTAATTAATGTCTCAAGAGGTAATTTCATCTTCAACATACCCATTTGAACTAGTACTTGATTTTTTGAATCAGGTAACTCCAGCACTACGCCTTCAGAGTTTAAAGAAGTAGCCCTTACAGTTTCTCCTACCTTTAATTCTCCTATAACTTCATCAGCTTTTTCAAGTACAAATTCATTCTTTTTCTGAGCAGATTTAAAACTTTCTCTGTATAAATCTTGAGCTTCTTGTAATTTTCTCGCTTGAGCAGAATTCATTTGTTCTCTCAACTCAGAAAGTTCATTGATTACAAGTTCCATGTTTTCTCTTGTAGTAAGCACCAATCTATTAGCTTCTTCTCTAGCCTTTTCTAAAACTTTCTCTCGCTCTTGATTTAACTTTTCAATTTCTTTTTTTAGTTTCTCATTTTTCTTTTTATATTCTAAACTTTCGATTTCAGCAGCTTGTTTATACTCTTCAATTCTTGTTCTATCTTTTTCTATAGAAGATAAAACTTCTTCAAATTCAATATTATCTTCTGAAATCATCTTCTTAGCATCTCTGATTATTATATCCGGTAACCCAAGTTTACGAGAAATTTCAAAAGCATTACTCTTCCCCGGAACACCTATCAAAAGTTTGTACGTTGGAGAAAGTGTATCTACATTAAACTCCATCGAAGCATTCTGCACCCCATCAGTTGAAAGAGCATAGAGCTTCAGCTGATTATAGTGAGTTGTAGATATACATCTTATCTTTCTTCTCAACATAAAATCCATTATAGATCTTGCCAAAGCAGCACCTTCAGTAGGGTCTGTTCCAGCTCCAAGTTCATCGAATATAACTAAACTCTTAGGTGTTATTTCCTTTAAAATTTCCACTATGTTTACCATATGAGATGAAAATGTTGATAAGGATTGCTCTATACTTTGCTCGTCACCAATATCAGCTAAAACTTTGTCAAAAATGGCAATTTCTGAATCTTCCATTGTAGGAATGTGCAATCCATATTGTGCCATCAATGTCAAAAGTCCCAAGGTTTTTATAGATACGGTCTTACCACCTGTGTTAGGCCCTGTTATTATTAGTGATGTAAATTCTCTACCTAAACTAATATTTATTGGAACTACTTTTTTCTTATCCAATAAAGGATGTCTAGCAGATTTTAAATTTACATAACCTCTATCGTTTATAATAGGCTTTCTTCCATCATACTCAAGCGATAGTTTACCTTTAGCAAATATAAAATCAATATCTCTTAATAAATCTTGATTCAACAAGATTTCATGCCTAACATCATCTACCTTTTTTGAAATTTCTTGTAATATTCTTTCAATTTCTTCTCGTTCTTCTACTTCAAGAGACCTCAATTCATTATTTATGTTTACAACTGCAAGTGGTTCTATATAAACTGTTTGTTTACTCGAACTCACATCATGAACAATTCCCTTTACCTTAGATTTGTGTTCATTTTTAACAGGTATTACATATCTCCCCTCACGAATAGTCACTATTGCATCTTGTAAATATTCGCTCCCAGAATAAATAATAGAACTAAGCCTTTCTCTTATGCTGTCTTTTTTCTTAGCTATTTGTCTTCTTATACTAGATAATTTTTGTGATGCTGAGTCAGCAATTTCATTTTCAGATATTATCGCATCAGCAATTGTATCCTCTATCTTTTTAAAAGCCACCAATCCATCAGCATAATTTACCAATATTTCAGATTGTAAATCAGAATCATCAGGTGCTAGATAAGTCTTTAAGTATCTTGAAACTCTTAAGAAATCTCCAACTTTTATCAACTGTCCAGCTGTAAGATAGCCTCCTATTTCAAGTCTTTTCATATATCCCGACATTTCATATATTCCAAAAAGAGGCGGTTCACCTCTTTTTATTATATAATCTACAGCTTCTGTAGTTTCTTTAAGCCTTTGCACCACTTCTATCTTATCCATGGATATTTTAACTTCATCAGCATATTTAACAGCTAATTCAGATGACATCATAGCTTTTAATTTTTCTATTATTTTGTCAAATTCTAAAACTCTATAAGATTTTAAAATAGGTTCATCCATTTAGAACCCCCCTGTTATAATGTCCATAAGTTATATTCCCGTATTTATTAATCAAATTGTTTTTTACTGTCTTATCTTCAAAATCTTTTCTATTTAAAATATTTTTGTATAACTCAATAGTTTTATAAATGTCTTCTCTTAAATTTAATTTAAAACTTCCTATACCATAATCCATGTAAGTTTTTATTTTATCAGACAACATGATAGGATGAGAATTAAATATTTCGGAAATATTAGAGTTTCTTTCAACTAAAAATTTCTCTCCCCTAGCATCTTCTAGATAAAATCCTTTTGAATATTTACAAGCTTTACAGTTAGAATCTATTGAACAACCAAGATTAACCGACATAGGACAATGAACCATTGTCATAACTGGTAACAATCCATGGGAAACTACTTCTATATACTCTCCATAATCTTTTGCTATTTCCCTTATCAGTTCCTTGTTAAGTTCTGGAGAAAGACAAATTCTTGTAAAACCCATTTCTAATAAATTACTTATCGTAACCTTGTTAAACACATTTAGCCCTATATCAGCTACTTTATCTATAGATAAATCTTTTAAAAGAGATATTTGAGATAAATTATTTAAATACACTTCGCCAAAAACTTCTGTAGACTTTAAAATTTTCAAGGACTCTTCAAGTTCCCTTGTAGATTGAAATTTTTGAAATACTCCGCTCAATTTTATATTTTCTTTAATGGTTAATTCTTCAAGTTCCCTATTAAATCTATCAATTGGAATGCATACTTTAAGCCCATCAAAATTTTTTATCTTTTTTAAATCTTCTAAAGAATAAACCTCTACAGATAAATTCTTTTCATTTTTCTTTTCAGGCTTATATAAAGTATAATTTATCTTCTCAAAATTTCTATCATATAAATATTTTTTATCTAAATTTTCTAATGCAACTCTTCTCAAATTATTTATCTCCGATATTGGAATAAAAATATTGTCATCAATCTCTAATTTTAAATCTATTAGATTATATACTGTTCCACCAAATTTAGAGATATTTTCTGCTATCTTATCTCTTGAAACACCTTTCTTTTGCGCTTTTTCCACAATATACTCAGATTCATATTCAACAGTAAAATCATCTGTACTTAACTTGATATTAGGATGCTGACCAATTTTAAACCTTACTTCTATTGAAATATCTCTGTACTTGATATCTCTGTTTAAATTTTCTTTTATAGCTCTATCTAAATCTTCAGAATAATTTCTATATATTTTCGCCGTAGCATTTAATTTTTTTAATAGGCTCCATCTATTAACGCCTTTTGGATAATCTTTTTCTGCTCTAAATCCAAAACTTTTGTTTTTATCAAATATTTCAATCCCATCTCCACAAGAAATTGAATCAAATAATTCTACTTCAGCAAAATCTCTACCTACATTTAAAACTTTCCCTATCTCTCTACCTCTGTTACTTGGTTTTTCAATAGTTATAAAGTCTTTGCCAAATTCTCCAAATGCAAGTCCCGAAGTAAATCCTCTACTAAAAATTTGTTCAACATTATCTTTGTCAATCTTTGTTAGTGTATTATCTATTGCCTTTCTATATGAGCTGACAACTTGATATACATATTCAGGATTTTTCATTCTTCCTTCAATTTTTAAAGAAAAAATCCCATTCTCGACAAGTGTATCCAATGTGTTTAGAGAATTTAGGTCCTTAGGAGAAAGATAATACTTACTTTCACACTCTCTTCCGTCCAAGCCTATTATCTTATATCTCTTTCTACAAGCCTGTGCACAATCTCCACGATTGCCGGATCTTCCGCCTATCATGGAACTCATCAAACACTCTCCCGAAAAAGATACACACAATGCTCCATGTACAAAACCTTCAACATCTAAGTTTGTATTATTGCTAACCGAACTCATATCTTCAAGACAAGTTTCTCTTGCCAATACCACTCTTTTAAAGCCAAACTCTTCTACAGTCTTAGCCCCATACAGATTATTTATTGCCATTTGAGTACTTGCATGAACTTCTATAGGCAAATTGCTTTTTGCAATTGTAATTCCAAAGCCCATATCTTGTACTATTATTCCATCAACTCCAATTTCATTTAAATATTCAACCAATTTAAATGCTTCATCTATTTCACTATCGAGCAACAAAATATTAGCTGTCACATAGATTTTAACGCCTCTTAAGTGAGCATATTCTACAGCAGCCTTGACTTCTTCTCTATTAAAATTAAAAGCTTTTGCTCTTGCACTAAATTTATCAGTTCCCAAATAAATGGCATCAGCCCCGGCTTTGACTGCGGAAATTAAGCTTTCCATGCCACCTGCCGGAGCTAATAATTCAACTCTATCTATCATTTAAACTTTCAATCTCTCTATTCAAATCTATAATTCTCTTTTGAGACTCAAATATCTGTTCTTCCAAAGAATTCTTTTCAGATTTTATTTTTTCAATTTCATCTGTAAACTCTTTAATCTTCAAATTAAACTGTTTTGAGTCTTCCCTAAGCTTTTGATTTTCATTTATTAAAGAATCATAATCCTTTTGTTTTTTGTCATATCTATCTTTTAATTTTTCATTTTCAGCACTTAACGAAGCTAATTTAGTTTTTAACTCTTCAAGTTCATTTAAAGTATTAAGGTTCTTTTCTTCATTAGATCCTTCTTGTATACTATTGATTTTATCTGCTTCTCTATCCTTTTCTTCAAGAATATTTAAAGCAGTTAAAATTAGTGCTTGAACTTGGTTTAGCCTGTAGTTAGAATTTTGTACCGTCTTAATTCTCTTGTCTAAGTCATCGGCAAATTTTCTAACTTTTTCTTCTTCTCCTCCAACCACATAGAAGTTCATATCATCTATTTGAACTTTTACTTTTCCACTGCTCATATATTCCTCCTTAAGCTCTTAAAGTAGCACCAAATTTATCTTCGATTGACTTTATAATCTTGTCAGTAATTTCACTTACTTCAGTTTCTACCAGTGTCTTGTCTAAAGACCTAAAAATAAGCGAGAATGCAATTGATTTTTTATCAGCTCCAAGAGTTTCTGACCTATATATATCAAACACTTTGAATTCTTCAAGTAAATCAGAACCATTTTCTCTTGCTATTTTTTCTATTTCATAAGCCGGAACTTCATTGTCCATAATAAATGCCAAGTCTCTCTTCACAGATGGATATTTTGGAATTTCTTTAAATAGATAATTTTCTTTAGTAAAATTTAAAAGTTTATAAAAATCTAGTTCTGCTACGTAACATTTCTTTTTAATATCATAATTTTCAAGAACTATAGGGTGAACTTCTCCAAAGAATCCTATACTTTCACCTTCAACAATAAGTTCTGCAGAAACTCCAGGATGTAAAAATTCTGTCTTAGCTCTCTTCAACTCAAATTTTTCAATCCCAATTTGCCATAGAGCTCTTCTTATAACCTCTTTTAAGAAATAGAAATCTCCTAAATCATAAAAACCTATTGACAATTTAGTTACTTCTGTAGGCAATTCTTGACCTTCTTTTGGAATAAAAGTATTTCCAAATTCAAATCCTGCTACATTTAAATTTCCTCTATGAGCATTGTATGAAAGAACCTCCATCATATTCGATGTAAGTGTAGTTCTCATAATGCTGTATTCTTCTCCAAGAGGATTTATTATTTTTACAACATTTCTAAGTTCATCTTCTTCATGTAAATTCAATTTATCGAAGTTTTTAGGACTTACAAATGAATAAGTCATAAACTCATTAAATCCAAGTGACAAGAGAACATTTTTAACTCTTCTCTCAAGCAATCTAAGCTCAGACCTCCCGCCAACTGAAAGGCTGCCTTCAAGTGGTTTAGCTTTTATGTTGTGGTATCCATATATTCTTGCTATTTCCTCAATTAAATCTTCTTCTATCTCAAGGTCTAATCTAAAAGTAGGAATTGTAGCTGTAAGTTCTTCTCCTTCAACTTCAGTTTCAATAAATAATCTATTTAAAATTTTAGAAACTTCTTCAGTAGTAAACTCCATTCCTATAAGCTTATTAACTTTTGAAGTTCTAAGTTTTATTTTTTTCTCTTCAACCTTTTCAGGATAGATATCAAATTCTCCTGCTATAACATTTGCAAATCCAATTTCCTCAGCAAGTTCACAAACTCTTTGAACTGCCAGTTTAGCAGATGTGATATCAACACCTTTTTCAAATCTTGAAGATGCTTCACTTCTCAAACCAAGTCTTTTTGAAGTCTTTCTGATAGAAGCTTTATCAAAATTAGCACCTTCAAGTAAAACTCTCTTAGTAGTAGGTTTTATTTCAGAATAAAAACCTCCCATAATTCCAGCAAGACCTATGGCTTTTTCTCCGTCAGTTATTACAATATCTTCTGATTTTAAAGTCCTATCTTCTCCATCTAAAGTTTTTAAAATTTCATCATCCTTAGCTTGTCTAACAACTATCTTCTTTGATTTCAAATCATCCAAATCATAAGCATGAAGAGGTTGACCGTATTCAAGCATTACAAAATTAGTCAAGTCGACTATGTTGTTTATAGGTCTGACTCCTGCAGCTACAAGGTGATTTTGTAACCAAAGAGGAGATGGTTTTATCTCAACATCTTTTAAAACCTTAGCATAAAATCTCTTACAATTTTCAGTTTCAATTGTGACGCTTTCAAAATATTCACTAATATCTTCAACTTCATTTTTTATTTGAGGTTTTTCAAGCTTAAGAGGTATATCAAAAGTTGCGCTAGTTTCTCTTGCCATTCCTATTATAGAAAGGCAATCCGGTCTATTTGGGGTTATTTCAAATTCTATAATTTCTCCATCTAATCCCAAAGCTTCTATTGCTGAAATACCTATTTCTGTTTGCTCATCAAAAATATATATCCCGTCTTTAGCTTCTTTTGAAATAACAGATTGGTCGTATCCAAGTTCTTCTAAAGAACATAACATACCATTTGACTCAACGCCTCTTAATTCACCTTTTTCTATTTTGACTCCACCCGCTAAATTAGCTCCGGATAAAGCCACTGGCACTACAGCTCCCTCAAATACATTTTGAGCTCCTGTAACTATTTGGATTATTTCATCTTTAACATCTAATTGACAAACAACAAGTTTATCTGCGTCCGGGTGTTTTTCAATTTTTAAAATCTTTCCAACTACTACTTTTGATAAATTTTCAGCTCTGTTGACTATAGACTCTACATGAGAACCCGTTAAACTCAACTCGTCTGCAACTTTCTTAATATCTAAATCTATATCTATATAATCACTTAACCATTTAACCGGTAAAAACATTTAAAGCCTCCACTAAAATTGATTCAAGAATCTATTGTCATTTTCAAATAACAATCTTATATCGTTCAACTTGTACTTTATCATTGCTATTCTGTCTATTCCCATTCCAAATGCAAATCCAGAATATTTTTCAGGATCAATACCACAATTTCTAAGCACATTTGGATGTACCATACCACAACCTAAAAGTTCCATAGACCAGCCGGTATTGTGACAACTTGGGCAACCTTTACCACCGCATACAGTACATGTTACATCAACTTCAGCTGAAGGTTCAGTAAATGGGAAATAGTGTGGTCTAAATCTTGTCTTTATTTCATCTCCAAATAGTGTCTTAACGAATATATTTAGTGTTTCAAATAGATTTGCCATAGAAATTTTTTCATCTATAATAAGTCCTTCTAATTGATGAAACATAGGAGAGTGTGTAGCATCCACTTCATCAGACCTAAAAACTCTTCCTGAACAAACCATTCTAAGGGGTGCTCCATATTCTTTCATAGCTCTTATTTGAACCGGTGATGTTTGAGTTCTTAAAACTGTCTTATCATCGATGTAAAAAGTATCTGATAAATCTCTTGAAGGGTGATCCATCGGAGCATTTAAAAGATCAAAGTTATTTGCAACAGACTCTATTTCAGGACCGTCTATAACCATAAACCCCATACTTATAAATAAATCTTCAAGCTCTTCAATAGTCTTTATAAGAGGATGTTCATGCCCCACTAAAAGAGGTTCTTTATTTAAAGTTATATCTATTCTTTCACTTTCTAATTTTTCTAGCAATTCTTTATTTTTTAATGTACTAATTTTATCTTGTAAGCTATTTTCTATTTCAGTTCTCACCTCATTAGCGAGTGCTCCTATAATAGGTCTTTCCTCTGCAGAAAGCTTACCCATTTCTTTCATTACCGCAGTGATTTCACCTTTTTTACCAAGATATTTAACTCTCAATCGGTCCAACACTTTTAAATCTTGAATTTCATTCAATTCACTTTGGACTCTTGCTTTTATTTCTAATAATTTTTCTTTCATTACATCCTCCGATCAATTGTACCTATCACTGTATTATAGCATTTTCAAGCATACATATCAATTTAAGCTAAATAAGGGTCTATAATTCAAACATAAAATTAAAATATGAAATAAAATAAGCAGCGGACTTTGCCACTGCTCACTTAATTTTTTAATTGTCGCCTTCTTTAACCATTTGTTCAGCCATTTTTTTGTCCTCTTTTGTTGGAGGGAATATTATGTTTGCAAGAATAGAAATTATACAAACACAAGCAACAGTATCTTTAAATATGAATTGGAACATTGGAGGAAGCCCTACAAGTGCTTCTGGGTGAGATCCAAGTCCAAGACCTAACCCAAATGTAATTCCTAAAACAATTATATTTCTATCGCTAAATCCAGCTTTAGTAATCATCTTAATACCATTAATCATGATCATAGAAAATACAGTTATAACAGCTCCCCCTAAAACACTGTTAGGCATAATGTTAAATAACATACCCACTTTAGGAAGGAAAGCTGAAGCCATAAGAACAAAAGCTCCCATAGCAACGCACCATTTATTTACTACTTTAGTCATAGCAACTATGCCGGCATTTTGACCAAAAGCTGTATTAGGAAGTGCGTTGAAAAGAACTGCAACTGTTGAACCAAGCGCATCCGCTAAAATAGCTCCTGAAGTTTCTTCAGCTGTTGCTTCTCTGTTGAACCCTGCAATTGTTATACCATTTGAGTTGCCTATTGTTTCAAGACCAGAAACAATATAAATTGTAGCAAAACTTATTACAGCTCCTATAGGGAATTTCAATTCCCATGGTTTGATTATAGGAAGTGGAGCTCCAACTACATTGGCATTCATTACAGGCGTGAAATCAACTTTACCAATAAATGCAGCTACTATGTATCCGATTATTAATCCAACAAGTATAGAAGATATTTTCCACATTCCCTTTCCAAATCTTTGTAAGAAAGTGATTACAAAAAATACTAAAAATCCTAAAGCTAAGTTTTTAGCTGATCCAAAATCTTCAGCACCTACTCCACCTGCGAAATAATTTACACCGACTCCTAAAAGTTTTACACCCATGGTGATAAGTACACTACCTACAACTAGAGGTGGGAATAGCCCTTTTACTTGTTTATAGAATAAACCTATTATTACTTCTACCATACTTCCCAAACAAGCAGCTCCTAATACTACTGAAAGTGCATATTCAGGTCCAAAACTAGAATACTCTCCTCCAATTGAAGCCGCTGTAGACACAAACGCAAAAGATGTTCCCATAACTATAGGAAGACCTGCCCCTATTTGAAATTTACCTATCTTAATTGGATAAAGTTGAATAAATGTTGTAAGCCCTGAAACAAACATAGCACATTGAATCATTCTCAAACTCAGTTCAGTGCCATTTAATCCCAAAACACCTATTAATATTAAAACTGGCGCTAAATTCCCTGCAAACATTGCAAGTACGTGTTGAAAACCAATAGGAAATGCAACTTTTAGACTTGGTTTTCCATCTAACTGGTAGATAAGCTCTTTATCGCTTAATCTGTTTACGTTTTTTTCCATAACTCTCTCCTAATCTTAATTCAATTTATCTCGAGAAAAGCCTTTGCCGTATATCAAATTCAATACATTTATAATAGCGTGATAAAATATTATCTACTTAATATTTAGCAAATCCACACAACCTATCAAATCTAACGCATAACACATAGGATGCCTTGAATATGTAAAAGCTTTTCCTTCGACTTCAATAATTTTTTCACTTTACCATCGGTAAAATGTCCTAAAGTTAAAAAACATATGTCCCTAGCTCAAATTACGATCATGCATTTAAGTACTATACAAAACCTTAACTACTCGGAACGTTGAAAACGTATGTCATCTTTAGAAAATATTTTCATTTACTTCGTTATTATACAATTTTTTTTCATATTTTACAACATTAATTTTGATAAAGTGTTTTCTAAGTGAAGTAAATTAATAAAATGAAAATTTCTTCTTGAAAAATATCTCAAAACATGTTAACATTATTAAAGTATTCGGCGACATAGCCAAGTGGTAAGGCACGGGTCTGCAACACCCTTATCGCCAGTTCGAATCTGGCTGTCGCCTCCATAAAAACAAGCACAATGTTAACATTGTGCTTGTTTTGCTTATTATATTCTTTTTAGGTATTAAATTTTAAAAGCGACCAATGGTCGCTTTAATTATTTTCTATTTGATTTTCTCCAAATTCCAGCTTTTTCAGCTTGCTTTATCAAGTCTTCTCTAAATTCAGGAGAAGCTAAGTTGATAATTCCTTCAGCTCTTTCCCAGGTTGATTTCCCCTTACAGTTAAAAATTCCGTGCTCAGTTACAATATAGTGTGTGTTAGGTCTTGCTGCAGTTATAATTGTTCCTGGTTCAAAATTCAATACAATTCTTGATTCTTCTTTATCTTCTTTCTTGTTATAGAATTTAGATGAGAGACAGATAAAACTCTTTCCACCTTTGGATAAATAAGCTCCAAGTACAAAGTCAAGTTGTCCTCCAGCTCCTGAGATATGTCTAAATCCGGATGACTCAGAAGAAACTTGTCCAAATAAATCTACATTTACTGCATTATTTATAGAAACAAAGTTGTCTAACTGAGCGATAACTCTTGCATCATTTGTATATCCAACTGTTGAAGCCATACAAGATGGGTTATTGTCTACAAAATCATATAATTTTTTAGTACCTGCTGCAAATGCGTAAGTTTGTCTATATCTATCTATATTTTTTTTAGCTCCTGTAATTTTCCCTGCGTTTACAAGGTCTACAAAAGCATCTACTAACATCTCTGTATGAACCCCTAAATCTTTTAAGTCACTTTTTGCCAATAGAGAACCTACGGCATTAGGCATACCTCCTATGCCAAGTTGTATACAACTTCCATCTACCATTTCTCCAACTATAAGTTCTGCAACTTTTCTATCTACATCACCGAAAGATCCAGCTGGAAGCTCTTTAATATCAGGATTTTCACCTTCTACTATATAATCAACTTCAGAAATATGAACTACATTTTCAACTCCGCCTAATGCTATAGGTAAGTTTTCATTTATTTCTACAATTACTAAATCAGCAACTTCAATGGCTGCCTTTAGATGAGATGCATTCAACCCAAAGTTGAAATATCCGTGCTTATCCATAGGTGTTGTTACAAGATAGGCAATATTTAAGTCAATGTTTTCTCTATACCATCTTGGCAGTTCTGAATATCTAAGTGGCGCATAAAATCCTGCATCAGTTTTATTGATTCTGTTTCTGTCATTTCCACCTGCATGCCATGTTTTCCAAATAAAAGCATTCCCTTCAGGGTCTGCATTAAAAATTTCAGGAACTCCCATCAAAACTCCACCCATTACAACTACGTTTTCAAGTTCTCCTGCACGTTTAGCAAGTGCCTTGTCTATTGCAACTGGAGTTTGAGCTGCCCAAGCAAAATCAATAGTATCTCCGCTTTTAACAAATGAAGCTGCTTTTTCAGCGGAAATTAGTTTATCTTGATATTCTTTTTTTAAATCCATAAAATCCCCCGTTAAATTAAAATTAAATGTTTTCCTTAAACTATTTTCTTTATACCCTTATATACAATATAAATTTCATATTTTTTTAATTTTGCACTTCTTCAACAAATTTTTTAAAATCTGCAATTCTTTCTTTCAATACTTCGTCACATATATCTATTTCATATTCCTTTTTATCCGCTAAAGAAAGTAACTTTGCAGATTTCACCTCATTTCCCGTTATCTTTGAGTATGCATAAGAGTATATTTGAAGTTGCAAAGAATAGTGATCAATTTTTTCCTTATTCATTCTACCAGTCTTTATATCTATAATTTCTATTCCGTCTTCTGTCTGCCTTACTTCATCTATAAATCCATGTAATATAGAATTTCCAAGGCTTAAATAAAATTCCCATTCTTTATATAGAGTATACCTTGAATTTTGATTGTAATATTCTATCAATTCTTTAAGCTCTAAAACATTTTCAAAATCATATTCTATTCCATATCTTTTGAGTTCATCTTCAACAAATAAATCTATATTTTCTTTAGGTTTCTCAGCATACTTATGAATTATATTCCCTTTTATTATCGGATCTATCTGGCCTATACTTCCTCCTAAATTGAGCTTTACATCATTCCCTAGCACATATCTCTTAAAGTATAAATCTTTATCTTCTCTAAAGAGCATATACTGAGAAACTGAATAATATTCAGAAATCCTCGTTTTCGCATAGTAATTGTCCCTTATCAAGGTTTTTTGATACAAACTTAGTTCATCATCTGATTTTAATTTAGATATAAAACTTTCAACTCTTCTCTTTTTATTTGTAACTTCAAAATCTAAGTATTCCAAATCATCAAAGTCTGATTTAAATAAAAGTTTTTTATATGTTTTATCAGGTATCTTCTCTAAATTACTGTTGTATACAAAAACTAAAACTTTCTTTGCTCTCGTGCATGCAACATAAAATATTCTAAGTTCTTCTTCTAATTGTTTTAATTCATTTTCTCTCTTGTTTATTTTAAATATAGAATTTCTACCTTCTATATTTATTCCTATTCCCATTTTCCCAACTTGTAATAGGAAATTACCATTTTTCATCTTGTACGGCTTGTCACTATCCATAAGTATTACATAATCATATTCTAAGCCCTTTGATTTATGTGTAGTGATGAGATTTACAGCTGTGTTCGATGGTTCTTGTTCAATTTCTAAATCTTCTATATATTCCACAAAATCTAATATATTTGACGAATAAGTACATTCATAATTTATGGCATATAAAATTAATTGTTTTAAATTTTTTACACCTGTTTCTCCTTTGAAATAATATGCAATTTCATAAAAATCCAATTCCAATATAATTTTTTCCACTAAATTGGATATGCTCAAAACTTTTGAATATTCTCTTAAATTTTCTAATTTGCCTACTGCTAAATTAAATTTTTCTCGGTCTGTATAGGATAAAATATTTAAAAAATCTTCTCCCCATTCTCTATACTCTACAAATTCATTTGCCAATAAAAATATTGCATCTTCACTTAATCCTGCTTCAGGAGTTTTTAAATAGCTCAGATAACTAACTATATCTTCTGAACTATAAATAGCCTTTAAAGTTATTATTATGTCTTGTATTTCTCTATTCTTACAAAACATTGTCGCTGTATTAGAAACTTCTATATTTCTCTTTACAAGTTCTTTTTCCATAGCGGCCATATTTTTCTTTTTTCTGTATATTAATGCTATTTCTCCTTGAGAAATTCCTGATTCAATTAAATTTTCAACATAATCCGCAACAGATTTTATTTCATCTTCTGACTCAAGTATTTTAAATTTTTCCTCTCCATCAATATTGTAATTTAGCTTAGAATATTCATCTCCCATTAAACTTTCAAATAGAACATTATACGACTCAATTAATTTTTTTGAACTCCTGTAGTTCTCTGATAGTTCAAATATCTTGGCTCCACGATCTTGCATTTTCCTTATATAGTCTCTATACGTTTGAATTGAGCCCCCTCTAAAAGAGTATATTGATTGTTTTGGATCCCCCACTACAAATAAATTTAAATCTTTATTTTTTTCTCTTAATACATCTAAAATCTTAGTTTGAATATGGTTTGTATCTTGAAATTCATCAACCATAACATATTTATAATTTAGCTTTACAGTTTCTAAAATTTTTATAGCATATTCTTGTAAATCATCATAATCTAAAACATTTATATTGTCTTTTGCTATTCTATATTCTTTATCAACTTCCGAGATTAATTTTAACACTAAATTAATATATTCAACATTTTTTAACTCAAAATGCATCTGTAATTTTAAAATTTCTTCTTTTATTTCTTCTATCACTTCAGATTGCTTAGTACTTGTTCCTAAGTTATTTTTAATCTCTTCTAAAAAATCTATATTAGGCTCATTTAAAAAATTTATATATTCTTCTTTTTCTGTAAAATCTTTAAATTTATTTCGCCTTACTATTCCAGCTGAATATTCATTTAATAATTCAATCAACTTTGAAAAATCTAATTTTTTCAAAGACTCTAATGTCTTCTCACTATTTTCTCTTACCTGTTCAAGGGTATATCCCAAGTTTTTTATCTCATAATACACCCCCATCAATTCAGACTCTAAAAATTCAGTCGTTATGTTTTTTGTTTCAAACATCAAACCATGTAACTCATCTATATTTTTATTCAAAACATATTTTATTGAATTTTTAAGTAATTTTGTTGAGTCCTGACTTTCAATAACCTTATATTCCGGGTCAATACCAACATCTATCGGATATTTTGAAATCAATTCCGAACAAAAACCATGTATTGTATATATAGAAGCTTTTGAAATATATTTCTGTCTTTCTCTTAACATTGGGGCGTCAGAATCCAAAAGAGCTCTTTTTATTTTTAACTTCATTTCAGCTGCTGCTTTTTTAGTGAATGTTATAGCCAAAATATTTTCTATAGCTTCTCCACTTCTTAAAATATTTAAAAATCTATTAGTTAAGACTTGAGTTTTTCCAGTTCCAGCTCCAGCCATTAAAACTATATCATCATCAATATTTTCAGCCACCGCTTTCTGTATTGCATTAAGTTCCATTTTAACTCCTTGCTAAATCAGCAATTCTGCTGTCTACATCATCCCACTTATCAAAAACTCCATTGTACATTAAATATATAACTTTTAAAGCATTATCCAATGACTCTTGTAATTTATCTTTAAACTCTTCTGTGCTGAGTTGATTCCTAGCTCCTTTTATCTTCCCAATTTCATCAATGTTTCTTATAACATGAGACACTTTTGCCTCCTTTATAACTCCATATTTACCTTCTACACAGGCACCTTCAAAAAAGCTCATATATATTGGAATTTGAAACACTTCTGTACCTTGTTTTCCAAATCCGGGAGCCGAAGAAAGTTTATAGTCTGTTACAATTATTTTTCCATCAACACTTTGATCCACTCTGTCAATTCTTCCGCTCAATTCTATAGCGTCAATCTTTATTATAAATGGCATTTCAAATTCTTTAGGTCTAAATCCATCTCTGTTTTCTAAATCAGCCTTTATATATTCGCTTAAAATAGCACAATAAATTTTCTTTCTAAGTTGTGGAAAGTCACTATTATTCGTTATCTGTTCAACAATTCCTTCAAGTTTTTCTTGATCAAATGTGTCATATTTTCTAAAATATCTTTCAAGAATCTTGTGAAAATCAATGCCAATTTGCATATTAATTTTTTCAGGTTCTTTCAAAATATCTTTTAATCCTACCAATTCTAAATATAAAAAACTATATGGAGATCTGACCCAACTATCTAAATCACTTACTTTAAGACCACGCTTTTCAATTTTTGATTTTAAAATATCTTTGGCATTGCCAGATAGAGTCACTTTGTTATCCTGTAAATTTCTCAATCTTTCTTCAAAAATTCGCATTATAATATCTTCAACATCTCTTTTAGATTGATACATGTCTAAATAATTTTCAGAAATTCCCTTTTTAGATTCTAAAATAACATTTGAGAATAGCTCTGACATCGTCGATATCCTGTCTTCTACAACTGTATATAAATTCAACATAGAAGAATAAGTTGAAAGGTTTTCTTCATCTCTAAAAATCACTGTATTCTCGGATGAAGAAATAGCTATTAAAAATTTTAAAAGTTCTCTTTGATAAATTTCATCTTCACTTTCCACTTCAAATCCTATTTTTTTTAAAAATTCAAATTGAGTTTCAATCATGAAATTCCCCGTTCTATAATTCGGAAAATCCTCATTAAATGACGTTATATACAAATTTTCAAAGTTATATTTTAAACTTCCGTCTAAACTAAATACTTTTGATTTAAAAGGGTCTCTATTTTCAAAAGATATTTTATCTAAATATTCAATTAATAACTCAGTGTATTCTCTGACAGAAATGTATCCAAAGTGTTCTCCATATTCTTTTAAATTATTTAATACCAAAGCAATTGAATTTACTGTGTTTAAATCATTTTTATAAACTTCAATATCATTTAATACCTCATAGGAATTTTCAATTGATTCTTTAGTATTTTCTAAAAATGATAAAAATATATTCGAATAATTTTCAAAAGTATCTCTCAATTTTATATTAACTTTAAGTTCCTCAAGAGTTGCAAAAAATTGTGTCAAGTCTATTTCAGCAGATATCTCAATCTGTGTATTCTTAATTAAATTATTTAAATCTTTAAATTCTATCTTTGAAATCTCAGAAATCAACTTTTCATCTGAAGAATTTATTTTAAAATAATTCAAATTTAACCTTCTAATTAAATTTTCCCTACTCTGCTCTAAAATATAATCTATTAGAATTTTAAATTCCTCGACAATTTTTATTTCATTTACCTTTGTAGAAATATAATTTAGTTTTAGGTTTTCAATATTTTCTATTTGTCTTATGCTTTTTACATCGGATAAAGCTATTACATCAGCTCTTTTCCCAGCTATCAAATCTCTCTTTAAAAATTTAAATAAAGCCTCATTTTCCCTATCACTTTTTACATCAGCAAATTTTAATTTTTTTTCAGATTTCAATTCTTCTATAACATCTGAAACTCTTTTTTTCGGCTCATCTCTTCTTATTTCAAAACCTATTTTTTTAAGTCTATCGACTAATTTTTCAGTATAATTGATATCTCTTAATAAGTATGGAATGTTAAATATAACTTCATGAGAGTTAGCTATCTTTTCAATGAAATTTATATCAGCTTTTTTCATAGAATAAAATCCAGCAAATACAACAAGTCCAGTTTCAGATTTAAAACTTTCTATATCAGTTAAATCAGTATATTTAGAATTAGCTATGAAATCTTCATATTTTTTATAAACTTTGCCAACTTCTTTCATAAAATTTTCAGAAGCATTTTCAAAAAGAGTAGAATCAACTAAACTTTCTCGCCCAAGTGTTATAAGTGTGGAGATTGCGCTTACCATCCCTCCGCTAAAATATAAACTTTCAAATTTTCCATTCTTTAAAATATTCTTTACAAAATATTTTTTCAAACTTCCATCCAATACTTTTTTACTTGTGGATATTTTTCTAAGAGAGTCCAATCCTACAAAGTCTAAATTCGATATCCCTCCCAACTTGTTCACATAATAATTTCTATATTGTATTGCAGCATTTTTAGTTGGCAAAATATAAGTTACTTTTTTACCTGAATTTATTTCTTCTAAAACTCTTTTTTCTACAATATCGTTAAATTCTCCAAAATTAGAATATATAGCATAATTCATATTACTCACCAAAAATATCTTTTAAAATTCTTTCCTCTTTCTTCGGAATCTTAACTTCAAACTCCTTATAACTCAAATAATTTAATTCAGCAGGCATATCTTTAAAAACAATTTTATTGTTGTGTAAAAATTGAGATTTATAACCATATTTTTCCATAAATCTTCTATTCACTCTCTCCACTCCGTATTTTATATCCCCAACAATTGGAAATCCTTTAGACTTTAATACAGTTCTTATTTGATGTGTCCTTCCAGTTACAAGTTTTACAGATAATAGAGAATACTCTGCCGATTTAATCACCTTAAATTCTGTTATGGATTCTTTTCCCTCTGTCTTTGAAACTCTAACTTTGTTTGTCTTCTCATCTTTTAACAATTTACTTACATCTTCAAAATCATTTTTTACTTCACCAAGCACAAGAGTTGTGTAGAATTTATCTACCCTATGATTCTTTATTGAGTCATTTAAAATTCTCAAACTGTTTGCATTCTTTGCCCCAATAATTATCCCTGAAGTATTTCTATCGAGTCTATTGCAAATTGAAGGTCTAAAAGAATTTTCTATTCTCGGAATATAATCTCCTTTTGCAATTAAATAATCTATCATCATATCTACCATATTTTTTTCAAACTCTTTAGAATCATTATGAGATAGAATTCCCGAAGGTTTATTCATCAATATTATATTTTCGTCTTCATAAATTACTATAGGATAGTTTTTGCCTCTTTTTAAATTTTTCTCTCCAGCTTGAAACTTTTTGATAGTTTCATCGCTTAAATACATTTCTATCTTGTCACCCTCATTTAATACAAATTCAGGTATTACTTTTTTCCCGTTTACAACTATATTTTTCTTTCTCAAATTTTTGTATATAAAAGATAAATTAGCTTTTTCAAAATATTTTTTTAAAAATCTATCTATTCTCTGTCCTGCATCATTCTTGTTTATTAAAATAGTTTGCATATTTCCACCCTCTGTATATTTCTGTTATAATGATAACATAAATATTTTAGAAAAGAGGATTAATTCAAATTGAACATATTTAGAAATATAGCAGATTTTTTTCATAGGATTTTAAAATTGATAATTTTAATTCTGATTCTTTCTATATTAATATTGATTATAAAATGGAGATATGATGCTCTATATATGGAAAGTACAACACGAGCTGATGCAGAATTTTCTATAGTTGATGAGATGAGAAAAATCAAAAGTGATATAATTGCCACTAAGAATGGTGAACCTTTAGAATCTCCTATTCCTGTTGTGGTAGAAGATAAAAAAGATACTGTCATTATAAACATATCCGAAAATGAACCTGTAGATTCAATTGCAAACTCTTTATTAGAAAAAGGATTGATACAAGATATAGAAGCTTTTAAAGTTATGGTTAATGATATGGGACTTTACAATTCCTTTGTCAGCGGAACATATTCTTTTAAGAAAGATTCTAAAATTTTAGACACACTAATGAGCCTTACAAATTCATCTTATAGAGAATATGATTTTGAAATAGTTGAAGGAGAAAACGCTCAAGCTGTAGGTAAAAAACTTTTGAGCATTGGTGCTATAAAATCAGAAGAAGCATTTGACCAACAATGCAAAGAACTTGGTGTTGAAAATAGTTTTAAAGCCGGTAAATACACTATAACAACTCCATCAAAAGTAATTAAAATAATAGAAAAATTAACCGGCCAAAAATTAGAACAAAATTTGTAACACCCAGCTTATGACTAGCTGGGCCTTTTCCTAATCAATATCTTCATCTAATGCTTCTATTAAAAAACTAACTGGACGAAAACCGTCATTACAAGAAATCATAGCCGATTTTTCATTTTTCATCCATCCATTATAAATATTTTTTCCACCATGAGCCAGTGTCATAACAAAAGCAGACATACTTTGCCATGCACTTTCACACATTCCCTCCGGTTTTTCCCAACCATTAGATATAAACGTCTGACCCTCTTTCATATCACAAGTATTTTCTATTGGATTTTCATATTTTTCTATCAAATCTTCGTGTCTCACAATTTTCATAACTGTAATTCTACATTTACTCATATCAATTTCCTCTTTAGACAAACTAACTAATCATATTAGTATCCCATCAAGATGGTCTAGTTCATATTTTATAATTTGTGCTATAAATCCACTATATTTATTAGTTTTCTTCTTGAAATTTATATATTTATACATCACTTCTATATTTTTATATCTCATAGTTTTTCTAACCCCCAAGTGATAGAAATCCCTCTTCTGTTTCATAAGGCTTTAATTTAGCTTTTATAGTTGAGTTTATCATAACTACATTCACCATTCCCATAAACACAATTATAATATTCTTTTTATAACCATAAGGCCTCATATTCCTTTCCCTAGTACTTTAAATATTAATACAAAGTGCTTAAAAATAAAATCTCTTTTTTTCAATATAGCTTACATCCACTTGCATATTACTTTGTAATTTATATAATATTTACAAAGAGGTGTTTATTATGAAACCTATTCCCTTTGATTATTGGAAATATAGTACCAATGAAGTTTACAAGTCTATAATAAAACCTTACTTACTTTGCAGTCATAAATTTGAAATACGTTATTTTAAAGATGAAGAATATACTATATCTCAAGCACTATCTTTTGGAAAAATAAAAAACGAAGAATCTGAATTTGAAACTGTAATTGTCGGTGATGTCAGCAAGGAATTTATAGAATTCATTTTAAATCTACCTAAACCTATGCAAATTGATAATATCTGTAATAAAATGGTACCTTTCTTTTCAATTTTTTTTAGACTCTAACTTTTCATCTGAACACTATGGAACAGAGTTGTATAGCAATCAAATTTGAGGTTTTGTAATGAAAAAATTTATTAGTTTTATAATCTGGCAAGATATAGAAAAACCAACCGGAATTTTTCAACAACTAAATAGATTATTATATATATTATTAGAAAGTTTCTATATTTTTTTAGTTTATATTTTTGTACAATATAATCTTCATAATTTCTTTTTAAAGTTTATTCTGTTCATTTATTTTTCTTTAAATATACTATTATATGGAGCCTGTATGGGACTTTTCTTAAAAAATAAAATAAATACTATGCACTTACCTGCTGTAGCTTTTTTAGGAATTTTCTTTGTAATAAAAGACATTCTATCTTCAAAATAATGATTTTAAAATATTTTTCTGTAACTGTTAAATAAATTCTGCTATTTTCCAACTAAAGAGGTGTTAAAATATGAGTAAAAAAATAGCCATAATATATACTTCATTTCATCATATGAATACAGAACGTTTAATATTATCTTTAGATGCTGTCGACATTTTCAACACATCTAAATTAAATAATTTAAACTTTTCAAAATATGACTACATAGGATTTGCTTCCGGCATATACTATGGTGAAATGTCAAAAAATATTCTCAATATCGCTCGAAAAATAGTTTTAAAAGATTCAGCTAAAGTTTTTATTATCTATACTTGTGGCATTGCTCTTAAAAATTATTCTAAAAGTATGGAGCATATTTTACATACAAGACATCTAAATTATATTGGCAAATTTTCATGCCGTGGTTATGATAATTACGGTCCGTTTAAAATCTTTGGTGGAATATCCAAAAAACACCCTAATCAAAATGATATAAATAATTTTAAAAGTTTTATCCATAAAATTCAAAATTTATAAATCTCAAACATTAAAAACACGACTTCTCTAAAAGCCGTGTTTTTATTTTTAATATGCCCAACCCCAATTCCTATTCAATCCATTCCAGTCAATATTTGGAGTCTCTTCCACCCAAAATCTTTCAGATTCATTTGGTTCTCCTACAGATCTTATATTTTCTTCATTAGTAATATTTTGTCTAGGGTAAGATATTGAAGAAGTGTTTGGATGTTTTGAAACATCCCAAGCTCTATACCCAGCTTCTCTAGTTCTGAGCTTATCATCATTTACTAAATAAAACTCATAATTAGGACTACTATTTGTTGGGTCATTCCATGTCAAATCTATTTGATACCAAGCCCCATCTACCTGAACTCTATTCCACATATGATTTGTTTGCCCATTTCTAAATTGTCTTTCAACTTCTTCTCTTGGTATATAATAAGAACTGTTAGGTGATGTTGTAGTTACCATTCCTGATACGATTTCTACATTTAAATTTGCTTTTTTAGCAAAAGCATAAAAATATGTTGCATATCCTTGACATACTCCGTGATTATCATAATGTAGTGCCAATGGTGAAAATTGAGAATATCTACCTTGTCCTCCTTCAGATCTATAATGAACCTTGTTTACAATGTGGTCGTGTATAGCTCTAACCTTTTGCTCATCATTCATATTAGAATTTATATTTCTATCCACCCAACTTTGAATATCTGAGTGATATTTATCAATTACATTCTTATCCTCTGTAAAGTATCTAGGTTGTACTTGAACTAAATATATTTCTTCATTTCCTCTATACCAAGCTGTCAAACCGTAACTTAATTGATTCGTAACAGTTAGAGTTTCTGCATCTAATAAATCCAAACTATTTAAATCAATTTGAAAACCTTTCGCCTTAACTAATATAGGGTTTTTCAAATCCAAGATTTGTCTTTTTATTTCTCTTTCTAACTCAACTTTGCTATTTACTGTATCATTAACTTCTCTATAGGACCATTTCCCTACAAATTTTATATCTTCGCTTACTGATTCAAATTTATCCGGTGTCCACCCTTTAAATTCCCAACACCCAATAGTTCCATCATTCTTGATAAAATGTAATTGAACAACTTCTGCACCATTAGAATTTACAACTTTAGAAGCTGTTACACTCTCTCCTCGCGAAACTTCATTATTGCTAGGAAGTAATCCCATTATTTCATCCGGTATTTCAATTTCACTATCACTTACAAAAGAATAAGTTACATTATATTTTTTAGAATCTACAGGCAATATTTCAAAAACCGCTTTTAGTTTAACATCCTTTACTATTGAAGTATTGAAATCAAACTCGTTTATCCCATCTTCTGACCAAAACTTAAATTTATATCCTTCTTTTTGAGGAATTTGTTCTGGCTTTATAGCACTTTCTTTATATCCGACAGTAATTTGTGGAATATCAAATTCATTCCCTTCCACATCAAACATAACCGTTTTATAATCTTCATTCAGTTCATTTGTAAAAACTGCCTTTAAAATGATACTCTCATTTATTCTAGTATCAAAATTATATTCATTTATTCCATCTAATGACCAAAACTTAAATTTATATCCTTCTTTAATTGGATTAATTGGTTTTTCTACTCTTTCTCCTGATTTTACAATTGCAGTTGGTATTGTATTTGAGTCTCCATCAATATCAAAAACAACTGAGTACTCTTGTTGAGGTATAGGTTTAAAAACAGCTGTCAAAACCACATCTGATGACGGCATTATAATAATATTATTATTTAAATTTATTTCATCACCATTTATTGATTCACATTTTATATAATCTAATTCAAACCCTACATCAGGTTTAACAGATATCGTAACTTTTTCTCCTTTTGCAGACTTTAATTTATCTACAAATATTGAACCATTTGATGTTTCATAAGCATATACATTATACTTTAAAAGTTTCTCATTAGATTTTCCTTTAAGATTATTTTTAGATAACTCAATTAACTCAACTATACTATTTACTGTTTCTTGGTCAATATTGTGAGTATTAAATAAATTTTTACCTATAATAATTGCATAATCATATTGATACTTATTAAAATCTGTATCAAATCTATATCTATCCTCCGCTTTAACCTTTGATTCTTCATCAATTAATTTTTTTAAATTACTTAAATCAGCAGAATAAATTCTTATATCATTTTTATTGCCTATCTTCTTACCTTTTAATTTTAATTTTGCCTTTTCTATTAAATTTAAAACTTCTTCTATGTCAATATCTTCATCTAAAGACGATAATGTATACTTCCCTATTTCTATTGCATAATCATATTCATCTTTATTAACTTGTGTATCTAATTTATATATATCAGATTTCTTAATATTATATGACTCATCAACTAATTCTCTTATTTTATTTAGTTTACTTCTACTAGTATATTTCTCTTCAAATTTAGCAATTAAATTTTTACTTTCAGTTGCAGGAACTGTAAAGTCAAACCTAACCCCATCTTCATCATACCAACCTATAAATTTTTTGCCATCTATATTCGGTTGTTTAGGAGCAACAATATAACGTCCCTTTATAAAATTTACTTTCCAATACTCTTGATTCCCTATATAGAATCTTATAGTTTTGTTGTTATTTGAAGTCTCAAAATCTCTTTCATCTCTCCAACTTCTATACCCCCAACTATTTTCTTCTCGCTTAGCTTTCAAAAAAGTTTGTTCCGTTTTTTTAAAACCTTCAGCAAAAGTAGCCCCTACATTTGATGCCAAAATCATCAAAGTAAACACTATAATAAGTATTCTTCTTTTCATGTTACCCTCCTTAAATTAATTTAGTTAAATATTTATTTAACTAAGTCATATTGTAACATGATAAATAGATGAATGAAAGTATTATATCATTCGAATTTTCTATATATAATTATTGTTTAATATATTTTTTTATATATTCCAATTATTAATTAAATTTTAAAATAAAAAGTGATGATTATATCTCAGAATAGGCAATTCTATTTTGATTATTCCCAATAATCGGTTAATTAGATTATCATTTACATCTAGTAGATATTTTTATCCTTAAGTCATATTTACAAGATTTTCTATTCCCTTGATGAAAATATTTCTTCTGAATAGTAAAATATTAGTATTTCAAACATTGTTATCGGGTTTACTTTAATATATTGCATCAAAAAGACGAGGATTTTTTAGTTTCCTCGTCTTTTTTCATTTTGAGACTTTTACCACAGCCCTTTAGCTTATATAAAATTTTAGAAAATTATTATTTCTGCACTTTCTATTATTACATCTTCCACCGGTTTATCTCTAAAATCCACTTTTAAAGATGCTATTTCATCTACTACTTCCATTCCCTCAAACACTTGACCAAATACAGTATGTTTCCCATCAAGCCAAAAAGTTCCGCCTAAATTTTCATAAACATCTACAATTTCATCCGGATATCCTTTTTCAGGTCCTGCTGCTCTCATTTGTGAAATTACATCCTCTGAGACAGGCCCTGCTTGAACTATGAAAAACTGAGAACCATTTGTATTAGGTCCTGCATTTGCCATAGAAAGAGCTCCTCTAAAGTTTCTAAAATTTAAATTTATTTCATCTTCAAACTTTTTGCCAAATATACTCTCTCCACCCATTCCGGTACCTGTTGGATCTCCACCTTGAATCATAAAATTATCTATAACTCTATGAAAAATAATTCCATTGTAGTATCCTTTATTTACTAAACCTTTAAAATTTTCTACAGTTTTGGGAGCTGCTTCTTCAAAAAGTCTAAGTTTTATTACTCCATGATTTGTATTTAAAACTGCTATTTCTTCTCCCTTATTTGGTTCTCTTATTTGTTCTAACATTATTACACCTCTTATTTAAACTAATGCGTAAGCCCCTAAAATACCTACAAAATGCACTACACTTGCTAAAAGTACAAAAACATGCCAAATAGCATGATTATATGGAATTTTTTTGTTAGCATAGAAAATCGCTCCAATCGAATATAGGAGTCCTCCTAATACTAAACAAAATATAAATTCAAGAGAAGTTGTATTATAAATAGATTTTATCATAAATATAGAAATCCAGCCCAACCCTAAATAAATCCCTAAAGACAACTTATCAAACTTAGAGAATTTACCCAAAGTTATAATTTTAAAAACTATGCCTCCTATGCATATAAGCCATATAAATGAAAGCATTACAATCCTAATAATTCCACTTAAAGACAATAGTATTATTGGTGTATATGTACCACCAATAAAAATAAATATTGAACAGTGATCAAAAACTCTAAATATTCTCTTAAATTTTTCATTTGGAATACTATGATATAAAGCTGAACTCAAATATAAAAAAATTAGACATCCTCCATAAATTGAAAATCCAACAATTTGAACGACAGAGTGATTTCTAATTCCAAAAATCATTAGAAACACCAACCCAACAATTCCAAGTAAAAATCCCAGCCAATGTGTTATAGCATTTAGCAATTGCTCTTTAAAAGAATAAGTCACTACTTCTCTTTTAATAAAATCACCTTCTTTTAACAATCCCCTTGATCTGTAATTATAATAGGTCCATCTTCAGTTATTGCTATCTGATGTTCATATTGTGCAGATAAAGAATGGTCAAGTGTCCTTGCAGTCCAACCATTGTCATCGATAGTCAGCTCATGTCTTCCCATGTTAATCATAGGTTCTACTGTAAATACCATTCCTTCTTGGATGCGAATTCCTCTTCCAGGTTTACCATAATGAAGAACTTGAGGGTCTTCGTGCATATCTCTTCCAATCCCATGTCCTACAAACTCCCTTACTACAGAATATCCATTTTCTTCAGCATAAGTTTGTATTGCATTTCCTATATCTCCAAGTCTGTTTCCTATAACAGCCTTTTCAATTCCCTTATACATACATTCACGAGTCACATCTAATAGTTTTTGAGCCTCATCACTAATATTCCCAACAGCATAGCTCCAAGCTGAATCAGCCAACCAACCATCTACATTCACAACCATGTCAACAGTTATTATATCTCCATCTTTTAAAACATATTCTCCGGGAAATCCGTGACAAATTTCATCATTTACAGATGCACATATTGAATAAGGATAACCTTGATATCCTTTTTGTTCAGGATAAGCTCCCCTATCTTTCAAAAACTTCTCTACAAATCTATCCAATTCTATAGTTTTAACACCGGGTTTAATTTGCTCTCTTAAATTGTGATGTACTTCAGAAAGCAATTTGCCTGCTATCTGCATTTTCTTTATTTCATCTTTAGTTTTTATTACTATCATTTTTGTCACCTTCTTATGAAAATAATTATATCATAATTTTATTTTAACATTGAATATCATTTAAATTTTCTTTTCTTGAGTTCAGATTGTATTTCTGAAATCACAGTAAGCTTATCTCTACACCACATAGGTGCAATGTGTAGCTTTTTATCAGGATCTCCTGTTATTCTATGAACTACTATCTCTTTTGGCAATTTTTCTAACGAATCACAAACTATTTTAACATATTCATCTCTTGTCATAAGTTTTATATCATTTTCTAAATAAAAATTAAATAATTTAGAGTCTCTTTGAATATAAAGAGAATGGAATTTTACTCCAAATGGTTTTATCTTACACACATAATTTAAAGTATCTAAATAGTCTTCATAAGTTTCATAAGGTAGCCCATAGATTACATGAGTTAGAAATTTTATATTTGCTCTTTTTAATTTATTAACCCCGTCTTCAAACTCTCTGTGTGTGTATCCTCTATTTATTAACTCTATGGTTCTTTCATTCACTGTTTGAAGCCCAAGTTCTAACCAAAGAAATGTTTTTTTATTTAAATCAATTAGCATTTCCATTACTTCTCTACTTAAACAATCAGCTCTTGTTGCTATTGCAAGTCCAACTATTCCATCAATTTTTATTACATCATTATACATTTTCTTCAGATAATCTATATCACCATAAGTGTTCGTAAAATTTTGAAAGTATGCAATAAATTTATCTGACTTCCACTTCTTTGACATAAAGTTTTTTTGAAACTCCACTTGTCTATTTATGTTAGAGTCTGAAAATGTAAATTCCCCAGCTCCTCTTGAAGAACAAAATATACAACCTCCTTGGTTATTAATTCTGTTTGGACAAGAATTTTGCCCATCTAATGGTAATTTTATAACTTTTGAGCCAAATATATTTTTTAAATAGTCGTTTAATGTTGTATAGTACATTCGTCCCCCTATTTGTATATAATCCAAAATTTTCTATATTAATTTTAACAAAAAAATAGAGAGCCCCCTCTCTATTTTAAATTTCCTGTTATTAGATAAAATTTCATATATTGAATACTTTCGCCTTCTTTTACTCCACTTTCATTTAATTGTGTGAAGACAACTTTGTATACAATACCTTTTGAATTTCCTTTTATGCTAAGGTCTTCTAACACTATAGTTTCATTGGAACCCTTTAGAACCCTCAATTTATTTAAGACATCTTTCATATCAAAACTGAAAAGTTTATTATATTTTTCTCCAATTTTATATTCTATAATTGCTATCCCATTATTGCTACTCACTTTATAGTTTCCTATTGTCTTACTATCTTCTAAATCAGAATATAATTCAAATTCCATCAATCTGGAATAACCGGTTAAATCTATAGAAGAATTTCCTTCATAGAAATAACTTAAATCCTCTTTAGTACTCGATGAATATTTATGTGAGAATCCAAATAGCTTTTCAAAATTTTCGTCTGTATTTTTATAATCATTAGGAAGGTATTTCGACTCCCAAGGCCTGTGCTTTTCTGTCATATATTCAACTATCTGCACTATTTCTGATTTGTCTTCATCAGATATATCTGATGATGGAACGACTTCTCTTCGCACTAGCATATTATTCTTTTCTAATATTTTTGCCAATCTATTATTTTGACTCTCTGCTGAAACTCTATAAGCACTTATCGGACCTAAAGTTGATATTAAAATTGTAGCTGCCAAAATTATAGGAATAGTTATATTAGAATTTTTTCTATAGAACACATAATATAAGTTTGAAAGAGTTGCAAAAATACCCGCCGCTAAAACAAAAAATCTATTTTCTGTAATTCCATACTCTCTTATTCTAAATATAATGGCATAGAACATCATTCCCATTATAGGAAGAATTATTACAGGAAAATACTTTTTAAATCCTTCAACGACTTTTGAATCTTCTATTTTACCAAGCACAAACATCAACATCACTTCAAAAATAGAAAACCAAATTACAAGCTCTACTATCATTCCCTGAGGTATTTCTGCCGTTATTATAACCTTTCCAAAATAGAGATAAAGTATGGTTATATATACTATAAAAATAGGAATTAATATATAAATTATAAGCGCCTTTATCGGTTTACTTAATTTATAATTGTCAAATGAAGCACTTGCTCTCGGATAATTTGACAAAAAAATTCCAACATTAAATGGCATCATTAAAATCACAAAAGTTGAAGAATATATCTTATCACTAATTTCTATTCCCAATAACTTATTTATTGCAAAGTATATGCTAAATAATCCCATTAACATTATCACAGAATAGCTTACAGAGATAAAAGCTGATGTAAATATCTTTATCAAATATGCTATGAAATCTGAATGATAAAATAATTTTGCCGCAAAAAAGCACCCACTTGTAAACCCAAGCAACAATCCAAAATATATATACTTATTTTCAAATTCAAACAATGTCGGATCTGAAAATAATACTGCCTTTCCTATACCAAGCAAAAATATAGTTGATAAAATTATCACTGATATCTTTATTAACTTATTTCTATTAATGTTCTCCTGAGTTTTGGCCGATTGAGATAACCCTTCAAAAAACAAACTTACAAACATCGCCATAACCGCTGCTAACATAAAAAAGTAAGCAAATCTTATTGCACTTGAAAATTCACCTTTTATGCCACCCATAAATAATTGATTTTTTGCTATAACAACTATAAAACAAAGCGCTGAGAGAATTATCAAAGCCATCACAAGAGGATATCTTTTAAAAGCAATTTTGGCCTTGTTTAATGTTTCTGTAATTCTATAAATTATTTTCATAATTCCTCCTGTATATATTATAACCTAAAAAAAATAAGTGTACATCAGTACACTTAAATTTTCGACATTGTCATCAATTTTTAAACTTTTCATTTATTATTTTAAAATTGTAATCAATAAAAAATTTCCATTAAGTACAATCCACAACCCGGTGCGGTTGGACCTGCTTTTATTCTCTCTTTTGACTGCATTGCACTATATAGACAATCTTCCGACAATCTGCCTCTTCCTATTTCAAGAGCTGTCCCAACTATTATCCTAACCATATTTTTCAAAAAGCTCTTACCATAGAAATCAAATTCTATAGTCTCTCCAACTCTTTTTACTTCAATCTCATCTATTCGTCTTATTGTGTCTTTTACCACTGCATATCTGCCCATAAAAGCTTTATAATCATTCTCCCCAATTATCTTGTCCAAAGCTCTTTGCATTCTGTCTACATCAACATTGTAATTGTAGTGCATAGCTCTATTCAAATATAGTGGGTTTCTATGAAAAGAATTATACACTATATATTTATAGTGCTTTCCTTTTGCTGAAAATCTTGCATGAAAATCTTCTTCAACTCTTCTTGCATCAAGCACTGATATATCTTCTGGAAGATGATAATTAATAAGTCTTGCCATATTTTTCACTTCCACTTTTGTATCAGTATAAAAATTTACCATCTGCCCTTGAGCATGAACACCGGCATCAGTTCTCCCTGAATAATATAGTTTAACTTTATGCATTACTGCTTTTTCCACTGCTTTTTTAAGTTCTTCTTCAACAGACACACAACTAGGTTGCATTTGAAAACCATGGTAGTTTGTACCCATATAGGCAACTTTTAATAATATATTCATATCATATCAATAGGAGCATATTTAAAAGCTATCATCAATGCTAAAAGTCCGAGTGTCAATCCCAAACCAACATAGTCAGAACCTTTGATTTCCAATTGCCTAAATTTAGTACGTCCCTTTCCTCCACGATAGCATCTCGCTTCCATAGCTGTTGCAAGTTCATCTGCCCTACGGAAAGAATTTATAAAAAGAGGAACTAATAACGGAACTAAATTTTTAGCTCTTTTAATCATATTTCCACTTTCAAAATCTGCACCTCTTGCCATTTGTGCTTTCATTATCTTGTCAGTCTCTTCAATTAAAGTAGGTATAAATCTTAAAGCTATTGTCATCATCATCGCTATTTCATGGGCCGGAACTCCAATTTTTCTAAGTGGATTTAAAAGATTTTCTATACCATCAGTCATTTCTATGGGAGATGTTGTAAGTGTCAACATACTTGTCCCCATTACTAGTAGCAACAATCTTATTGCCATCATTATAGCCATGTTCAATCCTTCCTCTGTAATATTTATAATCCCCAAAGTAAAGATTATCTTCCCCGGTATAAATATAATATTTATTATAAATGTAATCAGCAAAATCCACCTCAAAGGTTTAACACCTTTTATTATCATTTTAAAAGGCACATGGGATAATTTTACCACTGCAAATAGAAATATTATAACCGGTATATATGGTGTAAATTTATCTACAAAAAATAAACTTATTATAAATACCACCATACTTATTATTTTTATTCTAGGATCTAATCTATGCACTGGCGATTCAACCGGGTAGTATTGCCCTATCGTTATATCCTTAAGCATTTTTCCCCCTTAAATATTTTATAAGTTCCAATTTCGCCTCTTCTATAGTTAGAACATCATCATTAACCGAATTATTACACTTCTTAAAGGCTCTCATAAAAGACGTTACCTGTGGCACTCCAAGCCCTATTTCAACGAGCTCATCTTCTCTTTTAAAAACTTCCCTTGGAGTTCCGTCCATTATAAGTTTCCCTCTGTTCATAACTATTATTCTATCGGCGATTTCTGCTATATCTTCCATTGAATGAGAGACTAAAATTATAGTTATATCTCTCTTTGAAAAAATTTCTTTTATCTCCGCTAATATTTCATCTCTACCCGCGGGGTCAAGTCCTGCTGTTGGCTCATCAAGAATTAGTAGCTTAGGTTGCATAGCAAGAACCCCAGCTATTGCAACACGTCTTTTTTGACCGCCTGAGAGTTCAAATGGACTACGTTCTTTCAAGCTTTCATAGTCCAACCCAACAGATTCCATAGCTTCCTTAACTCTATTATTAACTTCTTCTTCGCTAAGTCCTTGGTTCTTTGGCCCAAAAGCTATATCTTTTTCTATAGTTTCCTCAAATAATTGATACTCTGGATACTGAAACACTAAACCTACAGATTTTCTTATCTCCTGTAACTTTACATTCTTTAAAGAAATATTTTTACCATCTATATATATTTCTCCCTCAGTAGGTTTTATAAGTCCATTTAAATGTTGTATTAACGTACTTTTCCCTGAACCAGTGTGTCCTATCAGGCCTACAAATTCACCTTTTTCAATATTCAAAGACACTGAGTCCAATGCCTTCTTTTCAAAACTTGAACCAGGGTTATAAATATGTGTAAGATTTTTCATTTCTACTAACGACATATCTCACCCACTAATTCTTCAATACTCAAAATTTCTGTATTTATATTAAATCCCTCTTTTTTAAGTTCCCAAGCAAGTTCTGTCACTTGTGGAACATCAAGCCCTATTGCCTTCACTTTGTCCACATTAGAAAAAACTTTTCTCGGAGTATTATCTAGTATAACTTGTCCCTTTTCAATTACCACGAGCCTGTCAGCTTCAGCAGCCTCGTCCATATAATGTGTAATTAAAATTATTGTTTTTCCTTGCTCCTTATTCAACTTTTTGATGGTTTCCATAACTTCTGCTCTTCCAACAGGGTCCAACATAGCAGTGGGCTCATCTAAAATTATATAATCTGGTGCCATTGCTAAAATCCCAGCAATTGCAATTCTCTGTTTTTGTCCTCCACTCAACAAATGAGGGGCATTTTTTCTAAATTCAGTCATGCCAACCGATTCCAAAGATGAGCTAACTCTATCTCTTATTTCTTCAGTAGGTATTCCCAAATTTTCAGGACCAAATGCAACATCTTCTTCAACTATTGTCGCAACTATTTGGTTGTCGGGATTTTGAAAAACCATTCCTGCACGAGCTCTTATATCCCAAATATCTTCATCTGACTTAGTATTTAATTTATCTACAAATACATCTCCCTCAGTAGGTACTAAAAGCCCGTTTATCAATTTTGCCAGAGTACTCTTACCACTTCCGTTGTGTCCAAGTACGGCTACAAACTCTCCCTTTTCTATATTTAGATTTAGATTTTTTATAGTATAATCTTCATCTTCTTCACTATATTTGAATTTCAAATTTTTTATTTCTATCATTATTTTACCTCGTATTCTAATATAGTTTAGTACAAGAATTATCTCTTTTCAACAAATATGTTATATTTTAACAATCCATTTTATTTAAGTTGTAAATTTTAGTAAAATAAAAAACACTGAACTAATGTCCAATGTTTTCTAAAATTAATTTATTTTTCACTTTTTAAAAAATCTAAAGCGTATTGAGCATATACTCCAGCTCCGTTTGCAAGCACTTCCTCATCTACATTAAATCTTTCATTATGATGTGGGTAACAAGCTCCTATCGCTTCATTTCTAGCTCCTATAAATCCGAAACAACCCGGTTTATCTTTTAGGTAGTAAGAAAAATCTTCTCCCCCTGTTGTCTTTATCATTTTTTGAAGCGCTTCACCTCCTGCAACTTTTTCAACTGCTTGTTCAGCTATTTTAGAAGATGCTTCATCATTTATAGTTGCGCCTAAGATGTAAGTGTAATCTAATTCATAATCTGCACCGTAAGCGTCGCAAACTCCTTTTATAACTCTTCTCATATCATTTTCTATTCTATCTGCAATTTCTTTGGAAAAATATCTGTTAGTTCCTTCCATTTCAGCTTCTCCAGCTATTATGTTGAATCTATTTCCACTGTGGAAACTTCCTATTGTAACAGTGACTGAGTCAAGAGGGCTATAATTACGTGAAACAAGTTGTTGAATAGCTTGTACAACTGCCGAACCTACTACAACAGCATCTACTGTTTCATGAGGCATAGACCCATGACCTGACTTACCTTTTATCTTTATTTTAAACATATCAGCAGCAGCCATTCTCTCTCCGGCTTCTACAGAAATCTTTCCAGCTTCAAGCACTGACCAAATATGAGCTCCATAGATATTTTCTATCTCTTCATACCAAGTTCCTTGTCTCATCATATATTTAGCACCACTTCCCACTTCTTCAGCAGGTTGGAAAATTAAATATACCTTTCCTTCTATCTCATCCTTTACAGAACTCAATATTTTTGCAGCGCCAAGTAGCATTGCAGTGTGTGCATCATGACCACAAGCGTGCATCTTTCCTTCATTTTGAGATTTATATTCTACTTCTGTTTGCTCTGTAACATTTAGAGCATCTATATCAGCTCTAATACCAACTACTCTTCCCGGTTTATTTCCCTCAATCCAAGCTATTACACCTGTCTTAGGTTCTTCTTCAGGTATTTCATAAGGTATGCCCATACTTTCTAATTCTTCTGTAATTTTTTTAGTTGTCTCATGTTCTTGATAAGATAGTTCAGGATGCATATGAAAATATCTTCTAATTTCTGTTATATATTCCTTATTATCTTGTACTAACTGTCTTATATCCATAATCTTCCCCTTCTTAACTACATACCCGGTATCAATATTGGTCCCATTATACCTGCAAGTACAATAGAACCGATAGATACTGTTACAAATCCTGCAACTAGCATCTTTGGTAAAATTTGAGATAGTATTAATTCTTTTTCTTCTTCGTTTCTTGCTACCGCAATTGCAACTTCATTTGAAACTACAAATGTTCCCGGAAAACCAAAAAGAGCTGATGAGCCTATCGCAAATGACATCCATGGACCAACTTTTAAAAACTTTCCAACTACTATAGACAAGATTCCTATACCTATAGTACCCAATACTAAACATATCAATAGTGGTAGTAATATATTTGCTATATCTTGTGGACTAGCTCCTGCAAGACCGCCATATATTACAGTCATAAGGGCTCCCATAATAACGCCAAAAGAATTTCCTTTATCTAGTGGTTGTCTCTCTAAAAATCCAACTTCAGAAAATACAATTCCAAGTATAAGCGCTAAAACATTTTTATCTATTCTGACAAAAACATTTAGAATTGGTAAACCTGTATCAAAATTTTTGAAAAATCCTGACACAACTGTAGCAACAAGTGCTATAAAAACTGTCTTCGCTAAAAAATAATTAGCTGATGTATACTTTGCTGGCAATTGAAAAATTGTTTTTTTCTCAACTTGCTTCACTTCTTCATCAACTTCAAAACTCTTGCCACTATCTTTTAATTTTAAAATGCTATTTGCTTCTTTTCTCAAACAAAATGATGCAAGGGGATAACCTACGAACCCTTGAAGTACTACTAAAAGAGTGGCTATCAATTTTAAATCATGCCTACCTATAGCTGTTGCAACTTCTGCCATTTGTAATCCAGCTATGATTCCACCAGAAATAGGCGGTGCTGCAACTATTGCTGTTTCATTCCCAACCAAAACTCTACCAACTGTCATAAGTAGTACAACAATACCAACTATTCCTCCCGCTGCTATTGTCAAAGTTTTCCATTGCGCTATCAACTGTCTTATATTTAACATAGAGCCCATATGTACAAGTAATGTAGTTATAAATAGAGCTCCAAAACCATATAACAATGAGTCCTTAAAAAGTGTTTCTGGAACTCCCATCCAAAACCCCGCTAAAAAAATTGCCGAGCAAACAAAAAGAGATGGTACTATACTCTTTGTTGCAGCAGCTACTATGTCTCCCACAGTAAGAACGATAAAAATAAATAATAATGCTTGTAAAGAATCCATATTTCTCCCCCTCTATTTAGTGCTTT
>NZ_JAXDSS010000128.1:0-3603 GCF_034090345.1 Peptoniphilus sp.
GAAATATGAAGAAACTATTGAAGAATTAAAGCTTGAAGTTGTAGACCAGCCGCATGTAAATATTGAAGAAGCTCACTCAGGTGAAGATATTAAGGTTGAAATTTCAGTAGATGTAAAACCTGAAGTTAAAATCGAAGGATACAAGGGTTTAGAAGTTGAAGATGTTAAATATGAAGTTACTGAAGAACTTTTAAATGCTGAACTTGACCAACAAAGAAGTCTTAATGCAAGAGTTCTAAACATTGATGACAGAGCAGCTGAAGAAGGAGATAAGGTAAACATCGATTTTGTAGGTAGAGTTGATGGAGAAGAATTTGAAGGTGGAGCTGGAGAAAACCAAGATCTAGTTTTGGGGTCAAATACTTTTATCCCAGGATTTGAAAAACAAATCGAAGGACACAACATTGATGATGAATTTGATGTTAATGTAACATTCCCAGAAGATTACTTCTCTGAAGATTTAAAGGGAAAAGAAGCTGTATTTTCAGTTAGATTAAACTCTATTTCAAAAGAAGAACTTCCTGAATTAGACGATGAATTTATCAAAGATATTTCAGAATTTGATACAGTTGAAGAATACAAAAATGATTTAAGAGAAAAGAAAGTTAAGCAATTTGAAGAAAGAGCAATTGCAGAAAAGAAAGAAGCTATCTCTAAGAAGTTAGTTGAAATTGTTGAAGTAGACGTTCCAAAAGGAATGGTTGACGCTCAAATCAATACTCAGATGCAAAACTTTGATCAAAATTTACGTAGCCAAGGAATGAACCTTGAAGACTACTTAGGAATGATTGGTGTTGAAGTTAAAGATTTTGCTGAAAACTTAAGAGAAGATGCTCTTAAGCAAGTTAAAAGTGCATTAGCTCTTGAAAAAGTTGCTGAACTTGAAGGTATTGTACCGACTGATGAAGATGTAGATGCTGAAATTGAGAATATAGTAAACCTGTATTTCAAAGATAATGAAGAACAAAAAACAAAAATGAGAGAGTATATGAATGGTTCAAATAGAGAATCCATAAAAGAAGACCTTATGAACAAAAAAACTCTTGATTATTTATATGAGAATGCTAAATTTATAGAACCTGCCGAAGAAACTGATTCTGAAGAGGATAAATAATTTATAAAAGAGAAAAGAAAGGTGATTAAATGGCATTAGTGCCTATGGTAGTTGAGCAAACTGGAAGAGGGGAAAGAAGCTACGATATTTATTCAAGATTATTAAAAGAAAGAATAATATTTTTAACAGGCGAGATAAACGACCAAGTAGCAGACCTTGTAGTTGCACAATTATTGTTTTTAGAAGCAGAAGATAATACTAAGGATATTCAAATATATATAAACAGCCCGGGGGGGTCTGTGAGTGCGGGGTTTGCAATCTATGACACTATGCAATATATAAAGTGTGATGTTTCCACAATATGTATGGGTATGGCAGCATCTATGGGAGCATTCCTTTTAATAGCTGGCACAAAGGGGAAGAGATTTGCGCTACCTAATGCAGATATAATGATTCACCAACCTTTGGGAGGAGCTCAAGGACAAGCGACAGACATAAAGATTCAAGCTGAAAAAATTTTAAAAGTAAGAGAACGATTAAATAAAATACTTTCAGAGAGAACCGGTCAACCGTTGGATAAGATAGAGTTAGATACAGACAGAGACTATTATTTAACAGCAGATGAAGCTCTTGAGTACGGTATAATCGATAAAGTAATTGAGAAGAGAAACTGAGGTGTTAAATGGCAAAAGGTACTTTAAATAAAGAGGATGAAATTGCCAGATGTTCTTTTTGTGGTAAAGCGTATAATCAGGTTGACAGACTTATTGCAGGACCAAATGTATACATTTGTAATGAATGCATAGACCTTTGTGAAGAAATTTTAAATGAAGAACAAAAAGAACTTTTAAACACAGAGTTTGATTTGAAAAAACCTGCTGAAATAAAGAGTGTGTTGGACCAATATGTCATAAAACAAGACAAGGCAAAGAGATCATTAGCGGTGGCTGTATATAATCACTATAAGAGAATTTCAACGCATAGAGATAAAGATGATGTTGAGCTACAAAAATCTAATATTCTAATGGTTGGGCCAACCGGTAGTGGTAAGACTCTTCTGGCTCAAACTTTAGCTAAGGTATTAAATGTTCCGTTTGCAATTGCAGATGCGACAACTCTTACTGAAGCAGGCTATGTTGGTGAAGATGTAGAGAACATCATTTTAAAGTTAGTTCAAGCTGCAGATTATGATATAGAAAAAGCTGAAAAGGGAATAATTTACATTGATGAAATAGACAAGATAGCTAGAAAAGCTGAAAATGTATCTATAACAAGAGATGTAAGTGGAGAGGGTGTACAACAAGCTCTATTGAAAATAATAGAGGGCACAGTAGCTAATGTACCTCCACAAGGCGGAAGAAAGCACCCTAATCAGGAATTTATACAAGTTGATACAACCAACATATTATTTATCGTTGGGGGAGCATTTGACGGAATAGATAGTATCATTGAGTCCAGAACTGAAAAATCTTCTATGGGATTTGGAAGTGAATTAACTGATAAAAATCGTGACAGAGGACTACTTCTAAAGGATGTAAGGACAGAGGACTTTTTAAAATTTGGTTTGATACCTGAGCTTATAGGTCGTCTACCTATAACAGTTACTTTAGAACAGTTGGATGAAGATGCTCTGATTGAAATTTTAACTCAACCTAAAAATGCACTCGTCAAACAATATAAAGCATTGTTAAAGCTTGATGATGTAGAATTAGAGTTTGAGGATGAAGCTCTTAAGTATATTGCAAAGTCTGCAATAGAAAAAAAGGCCGGAGCAAGAGGTCTTAGAAGTATAATAGAAAATACTATAATGGATATAATGTATGAAATACCATCTCGAGATGATGTTGAGAAGGTAATTATAACAAAGGATTCGGTTAGTGGAGACAAGAGTCCAGAGTTAATTTTAAAGAATGTAAATTAATTAGGGGCTCACTTAGTGAGTCCTATTTTATAGTAGGTGATAATTTGAGTGAAAATAAAAAAGTGCCTTTAATAGCATTGAGGGATTTAGTCGTTTTTCCAAGAATGGTAACACACTTTGATTGTGGAAGACAAAAGAGTATAGCGGCAGTAGAGGCTGCTGAAATAAACGGCTCATATGTTTTATTGGTAGCACAAAAAGATTCTGCAGTATTGGAACCAAAGAGAGAAGATTTATTTGATTATGGAACTTTAGCCGCAATAAAACAAATTTTAAAACTTCCGGGAGGAGTAGTCAGAGTTCTCGTTGAAGGAGTAAAGAGAGCTAAAATAGAAGAATTTTTTATTGGGGATTCCTTTTATGAAGCCGCAGTTGAAGAGATAAAATATGAAAGTAATGAAGACGACAATCAAGAAGTTTTAGCTGCTATGAGACTCGTTGAAGAAGATTTAGAAAATTATACTGAATTGGACTCAAGGCTTATACCAGGTCTTTTGCAGTCCGTTGTAGATTCATCATCTCCAGAATCTTTAGTAGACACATCAGCAGCGTATATAAATTTAGATTTAGAAAAGAGTCAGGACCTTTTAGAAACATTGGACCCATTTGAAAGACTTACTAAGTTTCA
>NZ_JAXDSS010000112.1:0-20287 GCF_034090345.1 Peptoniphilus sp.
GAGCGTAGTTGTCGACGAATCTTATAGCTACTTGCAAGTTTCGCATGGCGACATGTGGGAGAGAAAGCAATAGCGAAATCGTGGCTTGACGGACAGAAACAGGATACAAGTCGTAACAGGTGTGAAAGCCGGCTAAAACTAATAAAGATCCAAAAGGCAACTGTAAATCCAATGTGTAAATCCTGCAAGTAAACGATGAAAGTATTAGGGCTTGTCCCGTGAGGTCTCACTAGCGATACAGCAGCAACAACGAATAGTGAGAAGTCAGCAGATGCCATAGTATACATAGATGCAGAAGGACTTAATAATATTAATTGCAGTATTTGAAGGACTATAGTTATGATTTGATGGAATACAAGAATAGGCGTATCCAATTCTCAAGGTTCTAATGATAGAAGAATAAAGTTAAAGTAAATAAATAGTACAGTACAAGAAAATATTGAACCGCCCGTTACCAAACGGTAAAAGGTTAGCCAGTACTCGATTATTTTTAATTATTTTTTGCAAATAATAAATTTTATTTATATTGTGACATTAACAATTGTAAATTTGTCATATTCAATTGAAAAAGATACTTATTTATGGCATAATGAGAAATGCAAGTTGATAGTATATTGCTTTAAATGGGAAAAGAATCTATGTCGAATCTAAATTTATTAAGAGCAATGTACTGAGATTTAAATTTAAGGAGAAATAATGAGACTTAGAAAAAAACATTGGGCTATTCCTGAAATGGAACAGAACCCATATATATTTTTTGAGCCTGAAGTATACAAAGGTAAATGGAAGACTGTATTCGGGAATGAAAATCCAATACATCTTGAAATTGGTTCAGGAAAGGGAAGTTTTATAACTAAGATGTCAAAAAGGGAGCCTAATATCAATTTTATAGGCATTGAAATGGAAACTAATGCATTTGCATATGCAGCGAGAAAAATTGCTGAAGAAGAATGTTTTAATGTGAGGGGAATTTCAATCAATGCTGAAAAGGTTGAGGGAATCTTTGAAAGGGGAGAGATAGAAAGGATATACATAAATTTTTGTAATCCTTGGCCAAAGAAAAGACATCACAAGAGAAGATTAACTCACAAAAGATTTTTGGACAGATATAAAAATATATTAAAGTATGGTTCGGAAATAGTTTTAAAGACTGATGATAGACCATTTTTTGAAGACACTATTGAATATTTTAAAGAGAGTGGTTTTGAGCTTACTAATTGCACATTTGATATGAAACTTGAAGATTATCCTGAAAATATTGTTACAGAATATGAGTCAAAATGGAGATCTAGAAATATACCTATTTGTCATTTGGTAGCAAAGTATAAATAGGAGGTTTGTATATGGAAAATAAAAATAGAACTTTTAGTTCTAAAATAGGATTTATTTTAACAGCTGTTGGTTCGGCAGTTGGCATGGCAAATGTATGGGGATTTCCATATAAGTTACAACAAAATGGTGGGGGAGCTTTTTTATTAGTGTATCTATTTTTTGTTTTAGTCTTTGGATATGTTGCTCTGTCTGCAGAATTTGCAATAGGAAGAAGAGCTAACACCGGTACATTGGGGGCTTATGAATATGCTTGGAATTCGAGAAATCTTGGAGCTGTAGGTAAGTTTATAGGTTTTTTACCTTTGATAGGGTCTTTGTGTATCGCACTTGGATATGCTGTAATCATCTCTTATGTTGCAAAGGCTTTGGGTCAATCTATAACCGGTACACTTATGAGTGTTGATTCAGGGGAATGGTTTGAACAGTTCTCAGGAATGGATTACTCTGTAGTTCCTTATCATGCAATTATTTTATTTGTAACTTTACTTACTTGTATAAAGGGTGCGGATTCAATAGAAAGATCAAATAAGATAATGATGCCTGCATTTTTTGTGTTATTTTTAATTTTAATGGTTAGAGTTGCTATGATTCCGGGAGCTATTGATGGATATGTTTTTATGTTGAAACCTGATTTCTCAAAAGTTTTAAATGTGAACACAATTGTAACTGCAATGGGACAAGCATTTTTCTCTCTTTCAGTTACTGGTTCAGGGATGATAGTTTGTGGTGCATATCTTTCAAAGTCTGAAGATATAGTCGATGCAAGCAAACAAACTGCAATATTTGATACCGTAGCAGCTATGGTTGCAGCATTTGTAATGGTGCCGGCTGTGTTTGCGTATGGAATGGATCAAGCTGGCGGACCGGGACTTTTATTTGTTGTTTTACCTAAGATATTACAAGATATTCCCGGGGGAAGAATATTTGCGATAGTTCTATATACTGCTGTAATTTTTGGGGGGATATCCTCTCTTCAAAATATGCTTGAAGTAGTTACAGAATCTTTGATTCATAAATTTCCAAAGTTAAAGAGAAAGTCTGTCTTGGCTTTTCTTGGGCTTCTTTTATTTGGAATAGGTGTAAATATGGAACCTATAAGTAAATGGGGACCTTGGATGGATCTAGTTTCTATCTATATAATTCCAATAGGAGCTACAATAGGTGCTGTTTCATGGTTTTGGATTTTGAAGAAAAGAGAATTGTTAGAAGAAATAAATACTTCATCTAAGAAAAAATATGGCGATTTATGGTACAACATAGGTAGGTATCTGTATGTTCCTTTTGCTATAATAATTTGTTTTATGGCATTGGTATATAAAGTCGCTTTTTAATTTTAGAAAGAAGGATTGTAATGATAGAATTTAGATATGATACACAACTTTTAATTGAAGGTAAAAATTTAAGTGAAGAAAAAATAAATGACTATTTTGTAAATAATTTCAAAGGGGATTGCCTTCTTGTCGTTGGAGATGATGAACTCATAAAAATTCATTTTCACACAAATGAACCTTGGAAAGTTTTAGAATATTGTTCAACCCTTGGTGAAATATTTGATATAGTTATCGAAGATATGGACAGACAGGCAAGAGGCCTACAAGGATAGATAAAAATAGCTCGTAAATGGTAACATCTACGGGCTATTTTTTAATTGAAGAAGTTTAATTATATAATTACATATATTTTCCAAATTTATTTCTAGCTTTTATTCGGGTGTTTAAATATATAATTTTAGCAAGTCGTTTAGTTGGGAATAGACTTTTTTTACCGGTAACTTTTGCAATTACAGCTTTTTTAGCACTTTTTAACAATAATTTTTTTAACATAGTACACCACCTTTAATACATTTATACCACTTTAACATAAATTTAATACAGAATTTAGCTAATTGGTTATAATTATTGTATAATGTCATTATGGAAAATAATATAAATAACAAAATAGAAAGAGTAATAATAGTTGGAACGGACATAGGGGCTAGACCTCATAGTCTGGCGACTTCAATAAATGAGCTAGAAGAGTTGGTAAAAGCAGCAGGGGCTGAAGTTGTGGGAGTGGTAACTCAAAATATAGATAAGTACTCTCCAAAGTTTTTAATTGGTACAGGAAAATTACAAGAAATAAAAGATATGATACCAAAGCTTGAGGCCAATGTAGTTGTTTTTAATGACGAACTTTCAGGTGTGCAACTTAGAAATATAGAAGATGAATTAAAGGTAAAAATTTTAGATAGAACAAACCTTATACTTGATATATTTGCAATACGTGCTTCAACTTATGAGGCTAAATTACAGGTTCAATTAGCTCAATTAAGCTATCAATTGCCGAGGCTTTTGGGGATTGATGGTTGGTCCAGAACTGGGGGAGGAATTGGAACAAGAGGACCGGGGGAACAGATAATTGAAACTGACAGGCGTAGAATATTAAGAGAAATTCAAACCATAAAGGAAAAGTTGAAAAAGGCGGAGAAGACCAGAGAAACTCAAAGAACCGGCAGAAAAAATTCAATGATTCCTATAGTTTCTTTAGTTGGATATACCAATGCAGGGAAATCTACCATCTTAAATAGAATAAAAATTTCAGATGCAAAAGAAGTATTTGTAAAGGATATGCTTTTTGCGACTCTTGACCCAAGTTCAAGAAAGGCAAAACTGTTAAATGGAATGGACTTTATAATTTCAGATACGGTTGGATTTGTATCTAAATTGCCTACAAAACTTGTAGAAGCATTTAAGTCAACTCTTGAAGAAATAAAACATTCAGATTTAATACTACATGTAATAGATGCTTCAAACGAAGATTTGGAAATTCAATATAAGACCACAATGGATATACTAGAAGAACTTAAAGTTGATAGAAGTAGAATCTTAACTGTGTTTAATAAAATGGACAGAGTAGGCGGAGATCTGATGATAAATCCAAGGCATGGCGAAAATAGGATTTATATTTCAGCTACGCACGATCAAAGTATGGAAAAACTCTTAAAAGCGATAGAGGAAAACTTACCTGAAAGATTTTATAATGTAAAACTTTTAATAGGATATGCCGATTCAGATACATTGTCGGAAATTTTGAATAAACACAATCATGAAAATTTAGAATACAGAGAAGATGGGGTTAGTCTTGAAGTAGTGTTAAGTGAAGCTGAATTTAGAAAGTATGAAAGGTTTGTTATGTGATGTTTTTAAGTATATTTAAAAATGGACGGGATGAATTTATTGAGAAGAAATCTAAATTTATAGGACATAGCTTCATTGTTCACAGCGAAGAAGAAGCTCTTGAAAAAATTGAAAAGATAAAGGCAGAGTATAGAGATGCAACTCATAATTGTAGCGCTTATATAATTGGAGAAGACAGACTTATTCAAAGGTATAACGATGACGGAGAGCCTTCCGGGACGGCAGGCATACCAATGCTTGAAGTTTTAAAAAAAGAAGAACTAACCAATGTTTTGGTGGTTGCGACCAGATACTTTGGGGGTACTTTGCTAGGAGCGGGAGGGCTGGTAAGAGCCTACACTAAGACGGCAAAAGTGGCAATAGATGCAGGGATAGTTGTGTCTATGATTGAGCATGAAGAAATTGCGTTTTCGTATGACTACACTTTTCACGGAGCAATAACTAATTATCTAATAAAAAATGAATATATAATTTTAAATGAAAATTATACAGACAAAGTTGAAGTGACTTTGCATAAAAGATTAGATGATGACAAACTTGTAAAAGATATGATGAATATGACGGGCGGGGGAGTTAGTTATGAAGTAAAAAATATCATCTTATTGCCGGTCAAGGGAAATAAAATACTTTATTAAGAGGGAATTATGAAAAGAGAAATTGAAGATGTAGTAAAATGGATGAGAGAAACAGTTGAAAACGCGGGGGCAAAAGGTCTTATATTGGGACTGAGCGGAGGAATAGATTCAGCGGTAGTTGGAGCACTGGCAAAACTTGCATTTCCAGATACGACATTGGGTTTGATTTTACCTTGTGAGAGCGATGAAAATGATGAAGCAGACGCAAGACTAGTTGCTGAAGCGATAGATTTAAAAATTGAAAAAGTTGACTTAACTCAAACTTATAGACAGTTGATATCAAGTTCATTTAATTCTGAGAATAAAATGGCTAGATCAAACATAAAACCACGTCTTAGAATGACAACTCTCTATTATTATGCACAAGATTTAAGGTATTTAGTTTTAGGAAGTTCAAATGCTTCTGAATTTTACATTGGATACTATACAAAGTATGGAGATTCAGGGTCTGACTTAATACCTCTAGCTGAATTTTTAAAAGACGAAGTTTATGAGCTGGCAAGAGAACTTGGGATACCAAGTAAAATTATAGATAAAGAGCCATCTGCGGGACTTTGGGAAGAACAGACAGATGAAAAAGAAATGGGATTTAGCTATGCTATTCTAAATGCTCACATCAGAGGAGAAAAAGCTGCTGGAGAAGTTGGCGAAAAAATAGATAGGATGCACAAAAATTCTGAACACAAGAGAAAATTTGCCTCAATTTACAAGAGAAAAAAGTAAATGGTAAGTAAGTTGATTTTAAAATATGAAATTCATAAAAGCTACAATAGCTGATTTACCAAAGATAAACACAATATATGGAGAGCTTGTAAAAAAGATAGAAAGTGATGGGATGAATTTTTGGAATGAAGAATATCCTTTTTGTTTTTTAGAACAAGATATCTTGGAGCAATCTCTCTATTTGTTAAGAGATGGAGAAGAAATAATATCTTGTATAAAAATAAGTCCAGAAAGAAGTATGTCAGAGGGAATTGAATGGGGGGAAATGAATAAAAAAATAATATATTTTTATAGATTTGGTGTAAATGTTAAGTATCTAAATAAGGGCTTTGGATTTAAGACCATTGAATGTGCAAAAAAAGTAGCAAAGGAAATGGGCGGAGAATGTATAAGATTTTTAGTAATTAGAGAAAATATACCGGCTATAAACTTATATATAAAAAACGGCTTTACACAAGTTCCAGGTATGTACAAAGAGGTCATAGACGAAAAATATACTTTTCACGAATATGGATTTGAACTTATGATTTAGAATATAACAATTTATTATCTATAGATAATAAATTAAAAAACTTGTTGACATCAATTGTACTTTAAAGTAGAATACATTTAAAGCTGAGAAAGAGAAAAAGATATGTATCTTTATCAAAGAGAGTCGGGGTTGGTGAGAGCCGATATAAAGTAAGTATGTAATATTCACTCTTGAGCTTAATGGTAGAAATTTTAAGTAGACTGTTACGGCGGCCACCGTTATCTAAGGCAAGGCGTTTATTGACGCTAGTGAGGTAATCTATACATAAAGTTAGATTATAAAATTAGGTGGTACCACGATGCTTCGTCCTATGTAGGACGGAGCTTTTTTTATTATCTAAAATTGTATATTGCTGCTGTAAGAATTAAAAATGTATTTTAAAGAGCTTTAAGGCCTTAGCTCATACAAAATAAATTTAAAACTTAAAAATTTTAAGAGTGTATTTAGGAGGGAAAAATGAAAAAGTTATTATCGCTACTAGTTCTTTTGTTGCTAGTTGGTTGTCAAAGTAGTAAACCAGCTGAACAAGCTGCAGAAGGTGGAAAAGACAGTGGAAAGAAAGTTAAAGTTGGAATTGTACAATTTATGGATCACGTATCATTAGATGCAGCAAGAGAAGGATTCATCGAACAACTTAAAGAAAGTGGAATTGATGCTGAAGTTATTGAACAATCTGCAAATGGAGATATGTCTCTTACTAACACAATTGCTCAAAGCTTAAAAGCGGATGGCGTGGATTTAATCTATGCAATTGCAACTCCAGCTGCACAAGCTGCCAAAAATACTGTGACAGATATTCCGATTGTTTTTAGCGCAGTAACAGATCCTATAGGTGCTGAACTTGTAAAAACATTTGAAAAACCTGATTCAAATGTAACTGGGGTTTCAGATTATGTAAGTAGTGAAGCTCAAATTGATAGCTTCTTGAAAATATACCCTAACATAAAAACTTTTGGAGTGATTTATAACACATCTGAGCAAAATTCTTTGGTGCAAATAGAAGAATTAAAGGGGAATTTATCCAAGAGGGGAATTGAACTTGAAACTGTTGGCGTAAGTGCAGTAACTGATATTCCTCAAGCTGTTGCTTCAATAGCGCCTAAGATTGATGCATTGTTTGCTCTAACAGATAATTTAGTGGCAAATGCTGCTCCTATTGTTTCTGATACTCTTATAAAGAGTAAATTGCCATCACTATCAGCAGAAGAAGGACAAGTTAAAAATGGTCTGTTGATGAGTGAAGGGGTTAATTATAAAGAACAAGGAAAGCAAGCAGGTAGAATGGCTGTAAAAATTTTAAATGGAGAACAAGTTGATGATATTCCTGTTGAATTAAATGAAGTTAATACAAAACTTGTAAATGTAAAAACTGCTGAAGCATTAGGTGTAGACTTAAATGCAGATAGTTTTAAAGATGCAGAAAAAATTCAATAATTAATCTTGACTTTAAACTGATATAGTACTATAATTCATATTAATTTAAAAAGCCTATTGAGGAAAGAAAGAAATGCAAGGTTAATCACAGAGAGTCGGACTGAGCTGAGAGTCGATATTAAACGGTATTTTAATACATTCCTCAGGCTATCTATTGAAATAACAGTAAGTAGATACGTGTCTGTCGTTACCGGAAAAGAGATGTAGCAAATGCTATAATCAGGGTGGTACCGCGGAGTTTAGTCCTTCGCCCCTCATACTGGAGGGGTTGAAGGGCTTTTTTATTAAGGAGGAAAAAGAGATGAAAAAATTATTATTAGTACTTATCAGTTTAGTGTTAGTAGGATGTGCAAACACAGAAACAAAGAATTCTAAAGTTGAGAATTCAAATGGAGATAAAGTTAAAGTTGGAATTATACAATTTGCAGAACACGTTGCACTTGATAGAGCCAGAGAAGGTTTTGTGGAAGAACTGAAAACTTTGGGAGTAGATGCCGATTTTGAAGTTGTAAATGTGCAAGCGGATATGAGTCTTATTCCGACAACTGCCAAAAAGTTTGAAGGAGATGGAGTAGATTTAATCTATGCGATTGCTACTCCGGCAGCACAAGGAGCTCAAAGTGCTGTAAAAGATATTCCGATAATATTCAATGCAGTAACTGACCCTGAAAGTGCAGAGCTTGTAGCAAGTAATGAGAACCCGGGTGCAAATGTGACAGGAGTTTCAGATTACTTTTCAGTAGAAACTCAATTAAATAAATTTTTAGAAATTTTCCCTGAGACAAAGAGCATAGGGATTCTATACTCAACAGGAGAAGTAAATTCAGAAGCACAGATAAAAGAAATAAAAAGTTTTGCCGATAAAAAAGGAATAGAGATAGTTGCACAAGGACTTAGTACAACTAACGATGTTGCTCAAGCAATAAATTCTTTAGTGCCTAAAATTGATGCATACTTTGCAATACAAGATAATTTAGCATCATCAGCGGCAACTACAATTTCAAAAGTATTGATGGAAAATAAAATTCCTTCTTTAGCTGGAGAAGAAGGACCGGTTGAAAATGGAATGTTATTAACTGATGGAATTGATTACAACATACTCGGAAAAGAAGCGGCTAAGATAGCTAAAAAAATAGTAGATGGAGAAAAGACATCTGACATACCGGTAGTATTTTTACAAGATTCAACAAGAGTTGTTAATAAAAATACAGCTGAAGCTTTAAATATTTCTGATAGAAAAGATTTATTTGAAAGAGCAAAAGAAGTAAGTAAATAAACGGAGGAAAAAATGTTAGAAAGACTATTGCCGGTTTTTACGGCATCTGTAGAAATGGGATTAATATTTGCCCTATTGTCAATAGGAGTCGTAATCACATATAAGATTTTAAGAATAGCAGATTTATCACTTGAAGGGACATTTCCTTTAGGAGCATTCATATTTGCAAGATTTGTAACTCAAGGAATGAATATATATGTTGGAATGGCATTTAGTTTTTTAGGAGGACTATTGGCAGGTTGGATAACATATCTACTTTATAAAAAGTTAAAGATAGAAGCATTATTAGCAGGTATATTGACCATGACAATTCTATACTCTGTGAATTTAAAAATAACTGGAAAGGCAAACATACCTCTTATAAACAGCGAAACTATTTTTACAAAATTTCCAAATGTTCCGAAGATAGTGTTATTAGGAATAATAGTGATATTAGTTAAACTAGCCCTTGATTATTTTTTCAAAACGGAAAAAGGATATCTTCTATTTGTTACAGGAGATAACGAATCATTAGTGAAATCATTGGGACAAAACCCTGACTTTTATACAATGTTCGGACTTATGATTTCAAATGCGATAATAGCCTTTAGTGGAAGTTTAATGGCACAATACAATGGGTTTGCAGATGCAGGGATGGGAGCGACAATGATAGTAACAGGACTTGCTTCTATAATAATTGGAGATACTTTTTTAAGAAATTCAAATAGATTGGGAGTTACTACAAGAGCCATTATAGGTGCAATAGCATATAGATTAATAGCAGGACTTGCGCTTTACAAAGGGCTTGACCCACAAAGCTTGAAAATGGTAACAGCACTTATTGTAATACTTTTTATTGCATACAATAATGCAACGGCGACTTACGGATTAAAATTTATACAAAGTAGGAGGAATAAAAATGCTTAGTATAAGAAATTTGAGCAAAACTTTTTACGCATCAACGCCGGAAGAAAATAGGATATTTGATGATTTTTCACTTGATATAGAAGAAAATAAATGCACAACAATTTTGGGCCCTAATGGATGTGGAAAGAGTACTTTGTTTAATATGATAAGTGGAGCAATTGATGTCGATAATGGTAGCATAGATTTAAACGGAGTGGATTTGACTAAGCTTTGTGAAAAAGATAGAGCAGTATATATCGGAAAAGTAAGCCAAGATCCATCAAAAGGAGTTAGCCCATCATTAGATATATTAGAAAATATGGCGCTATCTTTGAAAAAATCTGAGAAATTTTCGTTTGCAAGGTTGTTGAGAAACACGGACGTAAATTTAATAGTAAATAAATTGAAAGAAGTTGACTTAGGACTTGAAAATAAATTAAAAACAAAAGTGAAATTTCTTTCAGGCGGTCAAAGACAATCGCTATCACTTTTGATGGCAACTTTAAAGAAACCATCACTATTACTACTAGATGAACATACAGCAGCCTTGGACCCTAAGACTTCTAAAATAATAATGGATAATACAGCAAACCTTATAAAAAGAGAAAAAATCACTACTTTGATGATTACACATAATTTAAAAAATGCTATTGATTATTCTGATAGAATAATTATGCTAAATAAAGGTAAAGTTGTATTAGATGTAAAAGCTTCTGAGATAACAGAAGATGAATTAAATAGGAAATACAACGAAAATATAGAAAGAAGCATAGCGTAAATAAATATAAATAATAACTAACTCCAGTGAAAACTGGAGTTTTTGGTTGATATGAGTACTTAATAACGATAAAATATTAACATAAGGGGGGTTTATATGATAAAAAATAACAATAATTCGCTGTTTGATTTAGATGGACAACCAAGTTTCAATAGGTCGTTTCCTATAGCTTTGCAACATTTATTGGCTATGATTGTAGGGAATAGTCTTCCGGCACTTGTCCTTGCAAATGCTCTTAAGGGAACGCCGCATGAAATAGCTCCAGAACAATCTATCTACATCATACAAGCTGGAATGTTTTTAGCTGCAATAGCTACAATGATACAACTCTATCCTGTTTTAAAATTCGGTGCAAAATTACCGGTGATTATGGGGGTTTCATTTTCCTACATACCTATTTTATTACAAATAGGATTAAAATATGGAATGCCGGCTGTTTTTGGCGCTGAAGTTGTAGGCGGATTTGTAGCTATAATAGTTGGTATGTTAATTGGGAAGATAAGAAAGTTTTTCCCGCCGATAGTTAGTGGCACAGTAGTGTTGACAATTGGATTGTCACTATATTCTGTTGCAATTGGATACATGGCAGGTGGAAATGGCAATCCTATGTATGGAAGTATTTACAACTGGGGAGTTGCAATTTTGACATTGATTGTAGTTTTAATATGTAATATGTATGGAAAGGGGATAATTAAGTTAGCTGCAATTCTAGTGGGAATGTTAGTAGGTTATATAGTTTCTATTATTCTAAATTTAACTATTGCCCCAGGGTTTATTAATTTTACAAATGCACAAAATGCAGCTTGGTTTACACTTCCCAAAATTTTACCTATGGGAATAGAGTTTGTACCATCCGCATTATTTGTAATGTCCATAATGTTTATTGTGAACTCAGTGCAAGCAGTTGGAGATTTATCTTCAACAACTATAGGAGGGCTGGATAGAGAAGCTACTGATGTAGAAATCTCAGGAGGAATAACGTCTATGGGACTATCTTCTATATTAGGTGGATTTATGGGTTCTCTTCCTACAGCTACATATTCACAGAATGTTGGTATAGTATCCATGACCAAAGTTGTAGCTAGAAAAGTTTTAGTAATCACTGCTGCAATGATTTTAATAGCAGGATTTATACCAAAATTTGGAGGGGTTATGATGTCAATACCTCAATGTGTAATTGGCGGAGCTACTATTTCAGTTTTTGCACAGATAACTATGAATGGTATGAAGCTTATAACTTCTGAAGAGCTTTCAGTTAGAAACTCTACTATAGTGGGTTTGGGAATTGCACTTGGAATGGGAATCAATTCAGTAAAACCGGCAACTGAATTGTTAGAAGCAGCTCATCCTACAATTCATATGATACTAACTTCATCTCCTGTAATTTTGGCTACAATGGTTGTTTTCTTTTTAAATATAATTTTACCTAAGAAGACTATTGAAGAAGAACAGAGAGAAAGAGAAGAAATAGATAAGTGTAATTAATAAATAGTAATTTCCTAAAATAAATAAAAAAGTCGCTTTCAATGATATTTGCAGATTACCAAGTAAAAGCAAATATGAACAAATCTAAAAAGGCGATTTTTTTATTACTAAAATTTATTGAGAAATACATTATTATTAAATTAATAATTTTGTTTTATTAAAATGGCTAAAAGCAAACATTTAAATTAGAAAATAGTAATAAGATATGAAAAATAAAGATAAAATTCTAACATTTAAAATTGAACGCTTTAGTTAACTATGATATACTATTTTTTGATTAAACATGGTATAAGAATACGTTTATTAATCAATAAAAAATTATACCAATAAAAAATTATTTAAATCAACTTGAAAATGCAAAAATTTTATTAAAATTATAAAAAATCTAAATTTATAAAAAAAATTTCTTAAAAAAGTTGATTTTTAGAAAAAAATATTATAAAATAAACTTAAGAGGAGTGAGAAGTTGAATAAATTAGAAAAAAATCAACTTTTAAAATCCTACATACCTTATGTGGATTTCATGGCAAATGTGACAGGGAAGAAATGTGAAGTAGTGCTTAGGAATTTTCATGAAGGAGAAAGCGATATCATCTATATAGTAAATGGTCATCTTTCAGGCAGAAAAGTGGGAGATTCTATAACGGGATATGCACTTAAGAAAATAATGAAAGCTGATTATAAAAGTAACAATTATGTTACCAATTATATAATGATAAATGAAATCAACCAAAAAGTTTTCAGAGCTTCAACTTACTACATAAAAGAAGCTGGTGAGTTAATAGGTCTTATAAGTATCAATTATGATCTTACTGATTATTTGAAATTTAGAGATTTTTATAACGAAGCTGTACTATATGGTATAGAGGAGTCACCTGAATCTAATAGTAAGGACTATTTTGGAGATTCATTAGATGATATAACAGAAGCCGTCATACATAATGTACTAATCTACTGGGACAGATCGATACCAATAAGACACATTTACCACGACGAAAATCCAATAAGACAGATGTACAACCTAGGAGTGTTCAAGTACAAAGGTGCTGTGAATAAGGTTGCTGAAATGCTGGACATTTCAATTCAAACAATTTATAGGTATATCAAAAATATTGAGAGCTCTAATGAGCGAGTAAAGAAGGAGAAATAAATGGAATTTAAAGATTTGATAGGAAAGCTTGATGATTTAAACTTTGAAAATTTATACCAAGATGACTTTTTACTAACTTGGGATAAAAGCGATGAAGAATTGGAAGCTGTATTTGTAGTAGCTGATGCTATTAGAGAATTAAGAGAAAATAATAAATCTGCTAAGATTTTTGATTCCGGATTAGGTATCTCAATTTTCAGAGATAATTCTACAAGAACAAGATTTTCATACGCATCTGCTTGTAACTTATTAGGACTTGAAGTTCAAGATCTTGATGAAAAGAAATCTCAAATAGCTCATGGAGAAACTTTACTTGAAACAGCTAACATGGTTTCATTTATGGCTGATGTTGTAGGTATCAGAGACGATATGTACATCGGACAAGGACATGAATACCAAGTTGAATTTGCTGAATCAGTTCAAAGAGGATATGAAGAAGGAACGCTTAACCAAAGACCTACTTTAGTATCTCTACAATGTGATAGAGATCACCCAACTCAAATGATGGCTGATACACTACACTTCGCAAACTATTTTGATGGACTTGAATCATTAAAAGGTAAGAAAGTAGCTCTTACTTGGGCTTATTCTCCTTCATACGGAAAACCGTTATCTTGCCCACAAGGTGGTATAGCGCTTTGGTCAAGACTTGGTATGGACGTTGTACTTGCTCATCCGGAAGGATATGAAGTAATGGAAGATATCGTTGAAATAGCTAAGAAGAATGCTGAAGAATCAGGCGGATCTTTCACAGTAACTAATGACATGGCTGAGGCTTTTAAAGATGCTGATATAGTATATCCTAAATCTTGGGCACCTTTTGCAGCAATGGAAAAGAGAACTAACCTTTACTCAGCAGGTGACTTTGATGGAATCGATGAATTAGAAAAAGAATTATTAAAACAAAATGCAGAACACAAAGACTGGACAGTAACTGAAGAATTAATGAGTACAACTAAGGACGGAAAAGCTCTTTACTGTCACCCACTTCCAGCTGATATAACTGGTGTATCAACTGAAGAAGGAGAAGTTGAAGCTTCTGTATTCGACAGATATAGAAAAGACCTTTACCAAGAAGCTAGCTACAAACCATATATAATTGCAGCTATGATATTCTTACAAAAGATAAAGAATCCTAAGGCAAAATTAGAAGAACTTTGGAACGCTGATACTCCAAGAATTAACAAATAAGGAGAGTTATAAATATGTTAGATTTTGAAGCAATAAAAGAAAAAGCAAAAGAATATGAACCTGATATGGTAGCTTTCTTAAGAGATTTAATTAGACTTAAGGGAGAATCTTGTGAAGAAGGCGATAAAGCTAAGAGAATTAAAGAAGAAATGGAAAAACTTGGATTCGATAAAGCTTGGATCGACGGACAAGGAAATGTTCTTGGTGAAATGGGGACTGGAGAAGTTCAAATAGCATTTGACGGACATATTGATACAGTAGGTATCGGTAATATTGACAACTGGGAATTTGATCCTTACGAAGGATTTGAAGATAAGGACTTAATAGGCGGACGTGGTGGTTCTGACCAATTAGGTGGACCGGTTTCAGCTGTTTATGGTGCTAAAATCATGAAAGATTTAGGTCTTTTAAATGACAAGTACAGAGTTCTAGTTACAGGTACAGTTCAAGAAGAAGACTGTGATGGAAACTGTTGGTTATATATGATTGAACAAGAAGGGATCAAACCTGAATTTGTAGTTTCTACAGAACCGACTGATGGTGGTATCTATAGAGGACAAAGAGGAAGAATGGAAATTAGAGTTGAAGTACAAGGTGTTTCTTGTCACGGTTCTGCTCCGGAAAGAGGAGAAAATGCTATTTACAAAATGGCAGAAATCCTTAAAGAAATCGAACAACTTAATGAAAACCCGGCTGATGATTCAGTAGAAATCAAAGGTCTAGTTAAGATGTTAGATGAAAAATACAACCCTGAATGGAAAGAAGCTAGATTCTTAGGAAGAGGAACAGTAACAACTTCACAAATATTCTTCACATCTCCTTCAAGATGTGCAGTAGCTGACTCTTGTGCAATTTCATTAGACAGAAGAATGACAGCTGGTGAAACTTGGGAATCTTGTATAAAAGAAATTGAAGATTTACCGGCAGCTAAAAAACACAATGCAAAAGTTACTATGTATGATTATGAAAGACCATCTTGGACAGGACTTTCTTATAAGCAAGAAGCTTACTTCCCAACTTGGGTAATTCCTGAAGATCACAAAGTTACTAAGGCATTGGAAGAAGCTTACAAGGGTCTTTACGGAGATAAGAGAATTTCTCCTCCAATAATTAAAGAAGAAGAAAAGAGAGCTGCAAGACCACTTACAGATAAATGGACTTTCTCTACAAATGGTGTAGCTATAATGGGTCGTCATGGAATTCCGGTAATTGGTTTTGGACCAGGAGCTGAAGATCAAGCACATGCACCTAACGAAGTTACTTTTAAACAAGACTTAGTAACATGTGCAGCGACTTATGCAGCACTTCCTACTATTTATACAAAATAATTGTTAAGGAAATAAACTTTGAGCTCATGGATTTTTACATGAGCTCTTTTACTTAAAAAATAAAGAGGGATTTTTAAATGAAAAAAATAGTTTTAGCACTTGGTGGAAATGCTCTAGGAGATACTCCGGAAGAGCAAAAAGAAGCAGTAAAAAATACAGCGGTTTCAATTGTAGATTTAATTGAAGAAGGTAATGAAGTAATAGTAGCTCATGGGAATGGACCTCAAGTGGGTATGATAAATTTGGCTATGAGCACAGCTAATGCAACAGATAGCTCTGTACCATCTATGCCTTTCCCGGAATGTGGAGCAATGAGTCAAGGATATATAGGATATCATTTACAAAATGCAATTGGAAATGAATTGGCAAAGAGAAATATTAATAAACCTGTAGTTACTCTAGTAACTCAAACATTAGTAGATAAAAACGACAAAGCTTTTTCAAATCCTACAAAGCCTATAGGAACATTCTATTCAGAAGAAGAAGCTAAAGAACTTGAAGCAACAAAAGGTTACACAATGAAAGAAGACTCTGGAAGAGGATATAGACGTGTAGTACCTTCACCAAAGCCAATTGATATAGTTGAAAAAGAAGCTGTTGAATCACTAGTTGGTAAAGCGGTTATTATCTGCGGCGGTGGCGGCGGAATACCTGTTATAAAAACTGAAAGCGGTTTAGAAGGTGTTGCAGCAGTTATTGATAAAGACTTTACATCAGCTAAGATAGCAGAAGTATTAAATGCTGACTCACTTATAATATTAACAGCTGTTGACAAAGTGGCTATTAACTTTGGAAAAGAAAATGAAAAATGGCTTGATGAACTGTCAATTGCAGAAGTTCAAAAATATATTGATGCAAATGAATTTGGCGCCGGCTCAATGCTTCCAAAAGTAGAAGCTGCAGTTGGATTTGTTAAGAGCAAAGAAGGAAGAGAAGCTCTTATTACATCTCTTGAAAAAGCAAAAGCAGCTTTAAAGGGTGAAACAGGAACTAAAATTATCAACAAATAAAAAATTTTATTAAATTTAAAATAAATGATAAAAAGATAAAATTAATTTGTTATAATAAATATAACAAGTTAATTTTATGTGATAAAGTGATGTTTTTAGGAGGCAAACGATGGATAAATTTAATTTAGTTGAGTTAGAACTAAATAAAGATGAAGTCAACATAGACTTTGTAAACGATGAAGTGGCAAAAAAAGCAATAGAATTTCATAAAAGCTTTCCGCAATATTCTAAAACACCTTTAGTAGAGCTTAAAGATTTAGCAAAAGAAGTTGGGGTTAAATCAATCAATGTAAAAGACGAATCATATAGATTTGGATTAAACGCATTCAAGGTACTGGGTGGAAGTTTTGCAATAGGGAATTATATTGCTCAAAGACTTGGAATGGATATTAGTGAACTTCCGTATGAAAAAATGATTTCGGAACAAATTAAAGAAAAACTTGGTGATGTAACTTTTGCAACTGCCACTGATGGGAACCATGGAAGAGGTGTGGCTTGGACAGCTAATCAATTAGGACAAAAATCTAAAGTGTTCATGCCAAAGGGTTCAGCAAAAGAAAGACTTGAAAATATTAGAAAAGAAAACGCAGATGCTGATATCTATGAATATAACTATGATGAATGTGTAAGACTTGCAGATAAATATGCAAAAGAAAATAATGGAATCATGGTACAAGATACATCATGGGATGGATATGAAGAAATTCCAACTTGGATTATGCAAGGCTACATGACAATGGCTAAAGAAGCTTATGAAGAATTAAAGGAAAAAGGACAAGAGCCAACTCATATATTCCTTCAAGCCGGAGTAGGTTCAATGTCATCAGCTGTAACAGGATACTTCGCAAATGTTATGAAAGATAACATGCCTGTAATTACAATAGTTGAACCAAATCAAGCAAATTGCTTATTTAGAACAGCTAAAGCAGATGATGGAAAACTTCACATTGTAGAAGGAGATATGGATTCAATTATGGCGGGACTTAATTGTGGTGAACCTGTTACAATTGGATGGCCTGTATTAAAGAAACACGCTAAATTCTACTTATCAGTAGATGATTTATATGCAGCTCATGGAATGAGACTACTTGGAAATCCACTAGGAAATGATACTAAGGTTATTTCCGGTGAATCAGGAGCCGTTACAGCTGGTGTTGTACACAAACTTTTGACAGATGAATCATTAAAAGCTGAAAAGGAAAAATTAGGTTTAAATGAAAATTCAGTAGTACTTTGCTTCTCAACAGAAGGGGATACTGATAAAGAAGGATATAGAAGAATAGTTTGGGATGGTCAAAACCCTAGTCTATAAGACTAAATACTTTGTAATTATTTAACGTGAGAACTTGCGCTGTGCGTGAGTTCTCAAAGTAATATTTGTAGGAAAAAATTAGGAATTGTATTTGTAACATTACAAATGTTTTCAGTACATTAAAGTCACAGGAGGATAATTATGAGTGAATTTATGAGACCAATTTCGTTTAAACATCTTATCGAGTGGAGTTTAGAAGAATTTAAAAATCAAGAGACAATCTTCGGAGTACACAAAGACAAATTTTATAGAAATACTAGTGGAAATTATTTAAAAACAGTTTTTGGAGATGAAATAGCAAGTGCTGTAGGTCCTGCTGCAGGTCCTCATTCACAATTAGCACAAAATATAATAGCTTCATATTTGACTGGTTCAAGATTTATTGAAGTAAAGACAGTTCAAGTAATGGATGGAGAACAAATTCAACAAGCTATAGGAAGACCATGTATTTGGGCTGAAGACGAGTGTTATAACTGTGAATGGTCAACAGAGCTTACCGTACAAGAAGCGTTTAATGAATACACAAAGGCTTATTTTGCAATTCAAGTTTTAGCTAAAGAGCTTGGAATATCAGACAAAAAGGACTTTATGTACAATATGTCTGTAGGATATGACCTTGAAGGAATCAAATCTGAAAAAGTTGAAAATTACATAGAAGGATTAAAAAATGCTTCTAATACAGAAATCTTCAAAGAATGTAAAGAATATTTAAGAGAAAACATAGGGCAATTTAAAGAATTTACAGTAGAAGATGTTGAAAAAATTTCTCCTGAAATCTGTCATTCAATAACGCTTTCAACACTTCACGGATGTCCGGCAGCTGAAATAGAAAGCATAGCTAATTACCTGTTAAAAGAAAAGAAATTAAATACATTTATAAAATGTAACCCAACACTTTTAGGATATGAGTTTGCAAGAAATACTTTAGATGAAATGGGATTTGATTACATTGCATTTACAGATTTCCACTTTAAAGATGATCTTCAATATGCAGATGCTATAGAAATGTTCAAGCGATTACAAAAACTTGCAAAATCAGAAAATAAGGCATTCGGTTTAAAACTTACAAATACATTCCCTGTTGATGTAAAGAGAAATGAACTTCCTTCAGAAGAAATGTATATGTCAGGACGTTCACTATATCCACTAACTGTAAGCTTAGCTGCTAAATTATCTAAAGAATTTGACGGCAAGTTACCTATGTCTTATTCAGGTGGAGCAGATGCACTTAATATAAGAGATTTATTAAAGACAGGCGTTCAACCTATAACAATGGCAACAACAATATTAAAACCGGGTGGATATCCAAGATTTAAACAAATTGCAGAAGCATCAGAAGATCTTTTAGCAAAAGAATATAGAGATATCGATGTAGAATATATTACAAGATATGCTAAAGAAGTAGTTGAAGCTAAAGAAAATAATAAACTTTATAGAGAAAAGGTAAAATCAAGAAAGACAGAATCTGAACTTCCTTTAGTTGACTGTTTTAAAGCGCCTTGTAAAGATGGCGGTTGTCCAATCAACCAACAAATACCTGAGTATTTAAAATTAGTTGCAGAAGAAAGATATGATGAAGCTATGAAAGTCATAGCTAATGACAACACAGCTCCTACAATTTTGGGAACAATATGTGCTCATCACTGTCAAACTCACTGTACAAGAGTTGATTATGAAAAATCACTACAAATTAAAGATATAAAACTTATAGCAGCAAATAATGCACAAGATAAGTTTATAGAAGAAATTAAAAAAGTTGATATAAAATCAGACAAGAAAGTAGCAGTAATTGGAGCCGGTCCAGTTGGTATAGCAGCAGCTTCTTATTTGAGAAGAAATGGTGTTGATGTAGTTGTATTTGAAAAACTTTCAAAACCATACGGAATTGTAAGTCATATAATTCCTGAATTTAGAATTTCTGATGAAATGATAGAAAGAGACTTCAGAATTGCTGAAGCTCAAGGAGTTGAATTCAAATTCAACACAGAAGTAACTCAAAGCTACGAAGAACTTAAAAAAGATTATGACTATGTAATAGTG